>CAYLVN010000564.1:0-1973 GCA_964387115.1 uncultured Fibrobacter sp. | reverse complement strand
CTGGCGGGTTCTTTTTCCCACTATGTCATCCTACTTCGGATCAAATGACAGAGAGAAAATGAAGAGGCTGTTTTTCATCTCAACCAGATATCTGGCGTTCTTCTCATTTCCTGTCGGTATCGGCGGGATGATACTTGCCTACCAGATAATTCACTACCTTTACGGTCACGATTTTATCGGGGCTCAGAGGGTTCTTCAGATAATCTTTGCCGCCTCAATTTTCTCCAGCCTCTCAAACCCTGCCTCGGCTATACTCTACGGGTTTGAAAAACAGGCTTTTATTTACAAATACGGCATTGTCCTCGCTGTCATAAATATCTCCCTGTGCCTTCTGCTTATAAAACCGTACGGTGCCATTGGCGCTGCAGTGAGCTTTGGAATCATAACCATCCTGGCATCTGTCGGCGGGCTGATTTACACCTGCAGGCTGATGAACCTGAAATATCCCATCGTATCGGTTGCAAAGATAACCATGTCCACGATCTTCATGGGGATAGTGATGGAACTTATCATTCAGCAGAACGCGGAAATACCCGGATTTATCATCTCTATCGTTGCCGGAACTGTAGTCTATCTTACCAGTGCTCTGGTTCTTGGTACCTTTGAGGAAGAAGACCTGATTTTACTTCAGAGCACAAAGGCAGTTTTGCCGGGGAAAACCAAAGTGGTGGTGGAATATATCTGCAATCTGCTGATGCAGTTCAAAGGAATAAGCACGGTGAGCCAGGAGAACAGACAGTGATATCATTCCTCAAGATTGGGGGCGCTGCTTAGATCGTACCACTTCCTTATGACCCAAAGCCTCTCACTGTCCCGCTCAAGATAGAAGACCTGTTTTTCAATTGAAACTGCATACACAAGCATTTCTGTTGCGCTATGAGTTATCCTGATTTCAAATACCCCGCCGTTTGTCTCCAGTTCCACATTGACTGTATCACCGTTTTTTGCCACTGCATATCTCTTTCTGGATATTTCCAATGGTGAGTAGAATTTTATCTCGCTCACTTTATCATTTGACAAAAGTTTACTATTTTTTTCAATTTCAATCGATTTAGTCCAGAAATAATAGCTCTCGGAATTGTCGATAAATTTTAATGCGGTGTCAGGAGCCTCCCTGTCTGAGTTAGAGTATTTGGTAATGAAGGTATTCTTAAAAGAGGGTGCTACATAAAATCTGAAAGAATCCGCAAGCAGATCCTCAAAAAGATCAAGACGACGGGACTCGTAGGATTGAACAAGCTGACTGATCAGCCCTTCCGGTGTAGAGCGGCTGTGATGAGATTTGGTGGGTTTCCCTGTTTCAGGAAAAAAGGGGATGCGGCAACCGGTGAAAGCCAGCAGAACAGTAATAAAAATGTAAATATACTTATAAGACATCTCTTCAGTCCTGTGGCGCAAAGAAAGATTTTTTGTTCCCGGAAGGTATATCCGTCCACCTGTAAATCTGCCAGATCTGGTTTCTGACTATCGTAAATCTCGACTTTCCGTAATATTCAGGTTCCTGACTTTCTCTGCTTAGAAACACTGAGTATCTGGCTTCTTCAAGATAAATTGTATCTGCGATAATAACGGAAGTACTGTCATTCCACTCATCCCATTCAACACGGAAGTCCGGATATTTGCTCTCTATCTGCCGGAGTCTGTCTTTCATCTGTGCTTTGGTGTATTTAAAACTTGCTCCTGAGTTGACATCAACATACAGAAGATTATCATTAAAAAGCTCATCGGGGTGCAGCCTTGAAAAGCGCTGGCCTGAGTTTTTCAGAAGAGCTGAAAAACTGAACGGGTCGTTTTCGGAAATGAGATCCGGTTCTTCAAACTGATCCCGGGGTGTAAAGATCCCGCATCCTGTAAAGAATGCTGCAAGAGAGATTATAAGTAAACTTTTCCTCATTTGAATTCCGCAACTGCATTAAGTGTGATATCCCAGTTCCTCTTTAAAACATACCTTCTGGTATCCAGTGTATTGATTA
>CAYLVN010000563.1:0-1973 GCA_964387115.1 uncultured Fibrobacter sp. | reverse complement strand
AGATAACCGTACCTGCCTTTGCAACTGGTGGACAACACGGGGTGATAGCGGAAGACCGGCGTCCTCGACGGGCTTGAGCGAAAGAGGGGGCACCCTCTTCCAGAAAGTCTTTATCCTTAATTACTTACATTGGGGGCACCACTTCCAAAAACTCACTACCCTCTTTTGTACAGGTGCATGGGTATACAATTGTAGATTTCGAAGGAATTTAGATAAAGAGCATATAAAAAGATTGCAAACGGCTAACATTAATTTAGTATTCTGCGGGCTATTATATTTGGATATAAAATATTCAGCAACAGGAGTACTCAAAATGGGGAAATCGGTTATCATTGCAGGGGCTGGAATTGCCGGTTTGTCGGCAGGGTATTATGCCCAGATAAATGGTTACCGCGTCTCTATTTTTGAGATGAACAGTGCCGCGGGCGGGCTTTGTACCGCATACAAACGGATGGGGTATACCTGGGACCTGAGCATGCATAATCTGAATAATTCCAAAAGAGGTCCCTTGTACCGGATGTGGAAAGAGCTTGGGGTACTCGATGAGAATAAGTTTCACTATCATAGCGAGATGATGCGTGTTGAGAGCGGAGAAAAGAGGCTCTCTTTTGGCGTGGATAAAAATAAGCTTCAGGAGGCGATGCTGGCCATTTCACCTCAGGACAGTGAGGCCATTAAAAAATACATAGACCTCATTTTCGGCAGGAGCATGATGAGTGCTGCATCACTGAAGCCCGGGATACTTCAGAACCCAATTGATAAATTGAAAATTTTCCTGGCCGTTGTACCACTGCTGCCGATGCTGGTGAAATACGGAAACTTGACGATGCGGGAGTACGCCGGGTTTTTCAAAGATCCTTTTCTTCAGAATGCAGCCAGATTTGTTATCGATTCTCCGGGATGGCCCATGCTGCGCTGCCCTGTTGCCGGGGCGGCGGGTTTTATCAGGTCATCGGTGGTTGAGGCTGGTGTGCCGATTGGCGGATCGCAGAAAGTTGTGCATGGAATAGCCGAGCGGTTTTGTAAATCAGGGGGAGAAATTTTCTACAAAAGCCCGGTGAGTGAACTGATTATCGAGAATGACCGGGTCTGCGGAGTAAAGCTCCAAAACGGAACCGGGCATAGGGCAGATATTGTAATCTGGGCCGCCGACGGACACCATCTGATATTTGATATGCTCAAGGAGAAATATATCAATGAGCAAATCCGGAAGATGTATACCACCTGGACACCGGTTCTTCCGATGGTGCAGGTGATGATCGGGGTGAACCGGGACATGTCCTCTGAACCACACAGAATACTTATTGAACTTGATAATCCATTGCAGATTGCAGATGAGGATCACAAGTGGATCTCCGTAAAACATCACTGCTTTGACCCTACTGCGGCACCTCCGGGAAAATCCGCTGTTGAAGTCTGGTATGCGACAAACTATGAGTACTGGGAAAACCTCTTGAAGGACAGGAAAAAGTATGAAGAGGAAAAGAACCGGATCGCCCGGATCACGATTGCCGAATTAGACAAAAGATGGCCCGGGTTTGCAAACCAGGTAGAGGTTGTTGATGTCCCGACGCCGATGACTTACAACCGATATACCGGAAACTGGCGCGGGTCACCGGATGGGTGGTATGTGACACCTGATAACATGAGGATAACTGAAATGATCCGTTCACTTCCGGGTCTTGAGGGGCTCTACACTATCGGCCAGTGGACAGCACCGTTTATGGGGACAATCATGTCAGCGCTTTCGGGCCGGCAGATTGTAGAGCTGATATGTAAAGGGGATAGGAAGAAGTTTGTTACTGTGAAAAAGTAAGGCTTAATGTTTGATAAGATTTCCGGCTTCACGTTAAATTTTAAATTGTTGAAAGTGGACGTCCCCAATACAAGTAATAATCAGGAATAAGAATCTTTTGGAAGGGGGCGTCCCCCCTTGCGCTCCAGCCCGTCGAAGACGCCGGTCTTGCGCTATC
>CAYLVN010000562.1:0-1976 GCA_964387115.1 uncultured Fibrobacter sp. | reverse complement strand
GACTGAAAATCCTTTGCCATCTGTATAAGTTCTTCAATCACCTGTGCAGTTTCAACAGCACGGTTATTATACTTGCGTAATGTCTCCTGAAGACGATCGGAGAACTTTTTCTCCTGCACAACATTATTGCGTGTTTTTGATCTGATAGTATCTTTCAACAGTTTTTCAAGCAGTTCCACTGCCAGATTTTTCTGAGGCATCCGCCGGACATCTTCAAGGAACTCTTCTGAGAGCAACCCGATATCCGGTTTTTCCAGACCACATAGTGCAAAGACATCCGCGACACCTTCAGCGATTACAGAGTTGTCAAGTATCTGCTTCAGCACAGAATCTTTTTCGTCTTGTGTCAACTTCCTGTTCACTGATGTGTGTTTCATGATCGCGGCTTTGATTGCTGAGTAGAATGCGATCTCCTTTTTAAGATCATTGGCTTCATCAAGTGTACTGCAGAGTGAAAATGCCTTTGATGCTGCAAGTACCAGATCAAGAAAGCGCTTTTTTCCATCCTTAAGACCTAACACATAGTTTGCAGCCGATACCAGAAGTTTGTGTGCCTGCGTCTCAAAGCTGCTGATATCCAAACCATCACCCTGCGTTGTTTTAGCAAACATGCCCCGGATCGCATCGAGCTTTTCCGCCATCACCGCAAATGCTTCTTCTGCACGATGCGTCGGCTCACCTTTTCCTTTGGAATCAGTATATGTTTTCAATGCCTGCTTAAGTTCATTGGCAATTCCGATATAGTCAACAACCACTCCGCCGGGCTTATTTTTAAAAACACGGTTTACTCTTGCGATTGCCTGCATCAGATTGTGCCCTTTCATAGGTTTATCGACATACATCGTATTGCAGCAGGGGGCATCAAAGCCAGTGAGCCACATGTCACGCACAATAACCAGTTTCAGCGAATCATTTGCATCCTTAAACCGTTTTTCCAATCGTTTTTTAGTCTGTTTATTGTAAATATGCGGCTGCAAAAGCGCTTTATCTGATGCTGAACCGGTCATAACAATTTTAATCGCACCTTTTTCAGGATCCACGTCGTGCCATTCCGGCCGAAGCGCTACAATTGCGTTGTACAAATGGGCACATATATCACGGCTCATCGCCACAATCATTGCTTTACTATCCATAGACTGATTTCTGGCTTCAAAGTGTGCAACCAGATCTGCTGCAACCTCTTTAATACGGGGTGATGCACCAACCAGTTTTTCAAGACGGCTCCAATCGCTCTTGGTCTTTTCACGACTGCTTACATCTTCTTCATCTTCAACCACCTCTTCAACCTGATCAGACAGCTGTTCAATCTCTTTCTGATTGAGATTCAGCTTTGCAAGACGCGACTCAAAGTAAATAGGCACCGTTGCCCCATCGTCAACTGCATCCCTGATGTCGTAAATGGAAACATATTCACCAAAGACCGAACGGGTGTCTTTGTCCTCCATCGAGACAGGTGTACCTGTAAACCCGATAAATGATGCATATTTTAAAGCATCACGCATATGTTTTGCGTATCCGAATTTGTAAACACCATCTTTTGTAAGAACCGCCTTGAGTCCATACTGACTCCGATGTGCTTCGTCGGAAATCACCACAATATTGTGACGGCTATTGAGCAGAGGATGAACTGTTTCGTTTTCCAATAGCGCGAATTTCTGCACTGTTGTAAAGATGATTCCACCAGATTCTCGCTCTGCCAGAAGCTGCCGTAATGAATCCCGGTCTGTTGCCTGAACCGGTGTCTGTTTCAACAGTTCCTGGGCATTGCAAAAGGTGGCATAGAGCTGACCGTCCAGATCGTTGCGATCGGTAACAATAACCAATGTCGGATTTTTCATTTCAGGCTGTTGAAGAAGCTTACCAGCATAGCAGCACATGGAGATGCTTTTTCCCGATCCCTGTGTATGCCATACAACACCAGCTTTTTTACTTCCGGGAATAACATCATCACCATACGTAGCTCGTTTTTCTTCAAA
>CAYLVN010000561.1:0-1987 GCA_964387115.1 uncultured Fibrobacter sp. | reverse complement strand
GCTTCGAAACTGGGTCGGAAAGATTTTCCATATCCACGGCAAAGATGCCACTGTTAAATGGGACATAATTCATCGATACGGGATTGGCGGCCCGAGGCGGTTTGCATTCCACCGAACGCCGGGATTTGGCGATTCAAACTGGGCCGATATAATATCGGAACTGCGTACAGGAGGGTTCAGGGGAAGCATAGACATAGAGGGCTGGCACGATCCTGTTTACAGAGGAGAGCTGGAGATGACTGGTCAGGTTCATGCACTGGAGCACTTGAAGTACTGCAGGGGAGGAAAATTTGTTCCCAATCCGGAGTAACAGCATCGGGCTTGAACTTTCTCATTTACTTTTAAAATGTACGGGAGAATAAGGTGTCAAAGAAACTGCGTGCAGGTGTAACAGGTGCCGGGTGGCCTGCCTGGCAGCATATAAAGGCTTATCGGGGGTCTTCTGATGTTGAGCTGGTTGCGCTTTGCGATTCTGATGTTCAGAAACTGAACAAAACAGCTGATCAGTACTGTATTCCACAACGGTTTACATCTTTTGATGAGATGCTTAAAAACGGAAAGTTAGATGTGGTGAGTATATGTACGCCAAATTTTCTCCATTCCGTTATGTCCGTAAATGCCATGGAGAACGGGATTCATGTGCTGTGTGAAAAACCTATGGCTATAACGGTCTCTGATGGATTAAAGATGCTGGATGTTTCAAGGCGCACTGCAAAAACTCTGATGATCGCTCATCAGCAGCGTTTCACAGCAGAGGCGCAGTACCTCAAAAAGCTTGTTTCTGATGGTGGTCTGGGAGAGATTTACCATATCCGTGCAATCTGGGTCAGGCGAAAGGGGATTCCCGGGCTGGGGGGATGGTTTACACAGAAGGAAAAATCGGGTGGGGGGGCTCTGATGGATATCGGGGTGCATCTGCTTGACCTTTCCATGTGGCTGCTTGATTTTCCTGAACCCCTGCAGGTCGTTTCATCCTGGGGAAGCAGGTTCGGGGTACATGGAAAAGGCGCAAGTACCGGCTATCCGGCAACTAACAATGAGAATGGATCTCTTTTCAATGTAGATGATTACGTATTTGCTCAAATCAATCTTCCCGCAGGGTGTTCACTTCAGCTTGAGTGTAGCTGGGCAGGGCATATAAGAGGTGAAGAGTTTAATCTTGAGATCTGGGGGGATAAAGGCGGAGCACGGCTGTTCCCGTTGACCATTTATGCAGACCACAAAGGTTTGCCTATCGACAGCACTCCGGTACTTCCTGAAACCAATCCCTTTGAGGCTGAAATAAGCAGTTTTATCGATTCTGTTAAAAATGGGACCCCTCTGCTCTGTCATCCTGAGCAGAGTATCAGGACTGTCGAATTGATAGAAATGATTTACAAATCAGGAACTCCGGAAAATACGGAGATCCTGAAAACCGGGGCGTCAGTATTGTAAGTACAAGGTCAAAGTGCTGATATGAACGAGCAGGGTGGAAATGTTGAAAAGAGAGCCCGGGGTGGCAATGGTCAGGGGAAGTATTTGGTGCCTTTTAGATTATCCGGATGTGAATGAAGGGTTGAAAGGGATGGTTTTTATGGATGCGGTAGTCATAAGCGCCGCTATAAACGGCGCCCTGGACCCTGTTGGTGTCCATTATCCCTCCGGTTGGGAGCGCTCATCGTGAGCGCGGAGGGGAATAAATATAAAATGGAATACAAAATTTATGGATGAGAATAGGCAATATCAAGAATAATTATAGGAGCAGCAATTGAAGTCCATAGAATTTTAGGCCCCGGTTTATTAGAATCAATTTACGAAGAAGCGTTATGCCATGAACTTCACCTGAGAGGAATCAAATTTTTAAGACAACAACCGGTTCCGATACCTTATAAGGACATTAAACTTGGAACAGATTTAAGATTGGATTTATTGGTTGAAGAAAAGGTAATCATAGATTTAAAGGCAAAAGAATTCGTAACAGCAATTGATCGTCAGAAATTACTATCAT
>CAYLVN010000560.1:0-1989 GCA_964387115.1 uncultured Fibrobacter sp. | reverse complement strand
TTCTGTGGCAAGTGATAAAGATGATATCGGAGGTTTTATAATCCGCGAGAATATTGGAGCCAGATTTTATTTTGCACCAACTTTTTATGCTTTCGTAGAGGAAGGTGCCGGATTTGGCTGGATCAATGGCGGCGTTGGGATGAAGTTCTGAGTGGAGTCTTGATCTCTGAAGAGTGCTTGAATCAGGGCTGATACAATTATCTTACTGAAAATTCCGGGGAAACAGGCACCATTTTCTGAGAAGGTGATATTAAATAGGCTGAAAACGGGTACAATTATCGGTTAAGACAAAAAGCACTCAATGGCTATTGGGGCAATTTTTAAAAAAATAGACGTTAAATGCAGTTTTGCTTGAAGAAACTATAATCCAATACAACATCTTCTTCAACTGCTGAGGTAGGTTCGGCACATCACTTCTTCGTCGCCCAGAGGTGATAACTCAATGGAATTGTCCCCTCTAAATAAACATGACCACCACCCATATCATGCGGATACTCTTTAAATTCCTTGATAGAAAATTCTAAATCTATCAAAGTCTGTATCACATCAGACATCGGGTACTGGAAATTATATTGGGGTGGACTTTGATACTCTTCAAACCCATAATAGTCGAGGCTATCTGTGCAGACAATCACATTCTTATCGAAATAGCTCATCTCGAATTTGATTTCATCCTTTCCTCTGAAAGCATAGGGATAAACAGCAGTCAAAGGATGCATTTCATAAATAAACAGTATTCCATCAGTTTTTAGTAACCGTTTATATATCTCAAAATATTTCTTTAAATCCGGCATCCATATTATCGAACCGACAGTTATTATACCGATATCAAACCTGTTGTTATACTTTTCTGGTATCGCATAGACATCAGAGAGATTGAACTCCGCCTGAATCCCGGAAACCTGTTTCAGTTTTTCTGCAAAAGCAATATTTTCTTCACTTATATCAAAACCGACACCTTCAGCGGCCCCCATATTTATTAACGACAATACTTCACGTCCATTATTACAGGGTGCTTGAAATACAGATTTGCCTTTGAGAGGGAGACGATTGTATACGTTATAATCAAATTCATCAAAACTCGTATGTCCAGGTATTCTGAACTCCTCAAGCCACTTTTCTCCCATTTTTTTAAAATGGTACTTCGATGCGACATTCCATGCTTCACGGTTGCCAGTTATATATTGATCCATATTTCAACACTCCCTTTCTACAGCTATACTGATAGCTAAAGTATCCATTGCGGTTGCTGCAATTAGTGCATCGTATGCTGAGATGCCAAATCCAAGTGAATATTCTTCAACATAAACTGATGCCCGGTGACCGATATTTTTTGATAACAGTAAAACGAGATCACAGGGGACATGTATCATTTCTCAGCGCACATGGAGACAGAGAAATAATCGCTCTCCGGGGCAAACGAAATGATATCGCTTCAGTTTCATCTCAATGCAGATTGTAAAGTAATGCACTCCCGGTTACGGTATGCCCGGCATTCGATGCTTTCCAGACAATGGTCCGTCCGGATGCGCCGGCAGGCAGTCTGAGTAAGCCATATTGTTTATCGGTTTCCAGAAGCAGCCGTCCATTGAGATTAAACATCTTAATGACAGTACCGGCCGGGAACGATGAAGTAATCCGGAGGTTCCCATCAATGATGGAGAATTTTGGCGAAGTACCAAAATTATTATTCCTGCAAACTGTTTTTTTGACAATCGCAGTCGAACGGTTCTGCGAAAGCAGCCACTGCAGTATCTGCGGTTCCCCACGTGCTTCCTCGATTCCGCCAACATGACCGAACCCCTGGTACTCTGAATACTTAACGGCACTTCCTCCTGCATCGATAATCGAGTTATAAATTGCCCTGTTGCTTCCCACAACATCGAAATCCTCAGCACCTACTGCTATCCACAAAGGTGTTCTGGCTATCCGGTCTATAGTGGTCGACTTTGTTTGACAGAAAAAATGAATTTCTTAATTGGATTGTGT
>CAYLVN010000559.1:0-2008 GCA_964387115.1 uncultured Fibrobacter sp. | reverse complement strand
TTCAGAGGTTCAGCGTTCAGAGGTTCAGAGGTTAAGAGGTTCAGAGGTTAAGAGGACCACGTGGCCCATGTGGTATTGAGGGTTCATTCTTGGCGAACGCTGAACGCCGAACCCTGAACGGGGAAGATTTTTTTCACTATTGATACGCTTCCCATCTGATGGTATAATCTTATTTTCATTTTTTTAGAATATGATGTGAATACGATATGAACACAACTCGAAAGACAAAAAAAGAGCTGCTCGATGAACTGGAAAAGATCCGTCTGGAGCTTCAGGGATTTCTTGAAAGATCTGATAGTCACCTTTCCAAGCTGCAGAAAGATAATCTGGAAGAGACAATTTTCATCAATGCCTCTGAAGGAATCCTTATTACCGACAGTATGTGCAGAATTATCAACGTCAATCCCGGATTCACACACATCACCGGCTACACTCCTCAGGAAGTAATTGGCCAGAAGCCGTCCATGCTTAAATCCAACAAACACGACCAGCAGTTTTATAACAAGATGTTTCGTGAGATCAATCAAAATGGTAAATGGCAGGGTGAAATCTGGAACAGGCGTAAAAACGGGGAAATTTATCCACAATGGCTCACAATTGTTCCTCTGGGCCCAAACAGGTCAGGTTTTTTGGGTTTATTCACAGATTTAACGCGATATAGCAACAAAGATATCAAAATCAAGAATCCGGCGTATTATGACCCCCTGACAAGCCTTCCCAACCGCCATCTGCTGCACGACCGGCTCTCTTTTATGGTCAGCCATGCCAAGAGAAACCAGAAACTGATGTCTGTTCTGCTTCTTGACATAAACAGATTCAAGGTTATAAACGACACGCTCGGTTTTGGTGCCGGAGACCTTCTCCTGCAAAATATGAGTAACAGACTCAAGTCATGCCTGAGAGATGTTGATACGATTTTCAGGCTTGGTAACGATGAATTTGCAATCATACTTGAAGAGATAGCTCAGCCACAGGATGCCTCAAGGGTTGCCAAAAGAATTCTGGCAGTCTGCTCCCTCCCTCTCCAGCTCTCGGATCATGAGCTGTATGTTACTTCCAGTATCGGTATCAGCATCTTCCCAACAGATGGTGAAGATATGGAGACGCTGCTCAAAAATGCAGAAGCAGCCATGAGCAGGGCAAAAGAGATGGGAATAAATAACTATCAGCACTATAAACCTGCCATGAACGCCAAGGCATTCGAACAGCTTACTCTTGAGCACAATTTACGAAAAGCGCTGAAAAACAATGAGCTTATGGTTTATTACCAGCCTCAGCTCGATCTTGCATCCGAAAAGATAATCGGTGCCGAAGCCCTTCTCAGGTGGAAACATCCGGATCTCGGGATGATTTCCCCTGCCCAGTTTATTCCAATAGCCGAAGAATCAGGTATGATACTGCCTATAGGAGAATGGGTTCTGAGAACTGCCTGTAAACAGGCTAAAACATGGCTCGATACGCAAAACAAAAAGATCGTAATCTCAATAAACCTCTCAGCGCGTCAGTTCCAGCAGCAGGACCTCGTCTCTACTGTCAACAAAGTATTACAAGAGACAGGTCTTCCTCCCCGATATCTGGAACTGGAGATTACCGAGAGCCTCGGTATGAAAAACCCCGAACTCACCCTCAGAACACTCCGGGAACTGAAAACAATGGGAATGCACATTTCGATCGATGATTTCGGCACAGGATACTCATCGCTCAGCTATCTTAAACGGTTCCCTATTGACACACTAAAGATTGACAGATCATTTGTCATGGATATCCAGACAGATGCCAATGATGCCGCAATAGTGCTGGCCATTATCGCACTGGCGCACAGTCTCAAACTTAAAGTCATTGCTGAAGGTGTGGAATCTCGAGAACAGTCTCAGTTCCTTCTTGAACACGGATGCGAAATGGTACAGGGTTTTCTCTTCAGTCCACCTGTTACTCCGGAGGAATTTGAGAAATTGATTTCGGAGGAATAATCGTTCGCCTTTTCTGTAAGCATCAGATCTCTATGGGG
>CAYLVN010000558.1:0-2013 GCA_964387115.1 uncultured Fibrobacter sp. | reverse complement strand
TAATCTTTCTCCTTCATCCCTAGACTCTTTTGCCGCTCTTATATTCTCGCCTTGTTTATGAGTGTGGCGACGATTTCGGTAGGATTAATATCATTTCCGCTCATTTCAGTGAAATGAGTGGTTCTGGTACTGAAAGTTTTTCTGGTGAGTTCTTCGGCATTTTTCACCATCCCTACTGTGACAATGGCGTAGGTTCCAAGATGGGACCCGATGATAAGCGGTTGATCCTCGAAGTCACTTATGATTCCAATGCCGCTGTTACCGTGCATCCGGGTGAGATCACTGTCGAATTTGCTTCTGAACTGGGTATTGCTGATATCATGAATCACTCTGATAAACCCGTTTTCATTAAGGGCCGCCATACCTCCGCGCCTGGTACCAAGATGGCAGTGGTAATCGGTTCCATAGAAAAGATCGCTGATGCAGTCCTGCTTTGAGATAACGCCGAAATAACCGCTCATGATTAAAATCCTGACCCCAAAAAGTTGAAGTACTTCAAAGTGATTCAGACAGGAAGAAGAAAATAAATTCCCGAAGGAGTAATTATACGTTTTTGTTTGGAATAATGTTAAGAGTTTTTGGCGTAATCCAGATAAGTCTGTGAAACAGAGGATGTTTAAGACAGTAAATCAGGAAACATTTTGAGAGCTGACTGCAAATAAATGTATTCCAAAAGAGTGGTTTTATTTTAAAAACCCTGTGATTTATCCTCCCCGAGGCGAACCTCCGGGGTTAATTTAATGAGTTAAGTCACTGTTTTTCTGTTTGTTACATGTGGTTTTTAAAATACGCCTGACAATAAATCCGTTGAATTTTTGAAAAAACTCTCTGAAATTGTATAATATAGGTATGGATATATACAGGAGCCGTGGATGATAGAGGTTTGAATTACGGCTATCGCTGCAATGCTCCCCTGAATATTACTTTTGATGATAATGTACCGGGTGATTTTGCGAAGCCGGGTGAAGTGACCGATGTTCTAATTGTCAATGGTTTTGTGCTAATGGATAAGAAAATAGGGCCTGTTTGTCATGGGGTTTATTACTGAAAAAATATGATGTGAACCGGTTAAAATACCAGTCTTATGAATAAAGTAAAAAGTCATTTCCAGTCATCTTTTGTAATTATCACTTGTGAGCATGGCGGCAATAGAATTCCGCCTGAATTCAGCCCTCTTTTCAAGGGTAAAAAAGAGATTCTGAAGAGTCATCGTGGTTGGGATCCGGGGGCTCTTGGTACCGCAAAAAAGATCTCCGCAAGCCTCAACGCTCCGCTTATATATGAGGAAATAAGCCGCCTTGTTGTGGAGCAGAACCGTTCCCGTCAGAACAGCTCGGTTTTTTCCGAATACATGTCGCCTCTTTCAAAAGAAAAGAAAATAGGACTGCTTGAAAATGTTTATGATCCCTATCATCGGGAAATATTCAACACAATAAAAGATGCTGTCTCAAGGGGTAAACGTGTGCTGCATTTCTCTATTCACAGCTTTACTCCGGTCCTTAACGGTGATGTGCGCAATGCCGATATGGGACTTCTTTACGACCCCTCAAGAACAGGGGAGAAAGAGGTCTGTTTATACCTTCAGGAATTTCTGGTAAACCAGGTGAATGGTATTCGTGTAAGGAGAAATTATCCATATCTGGGAATAAGCGATGGGTTGACAAAGCAGATGCGGAAAATGTTTAAGGGCGATAGATACCTGGGAATCGAAATCGAAATCAACCAGAAGCATTATCTTCAGGAGACAGGGATGAGAAATAGAATCGAGGAGAGTTTAATAATGTCTATAGAGGCACTTACAGACAGGTGAGTGTTTATATACTGTTTTTTCAGCTTAAGTTGACCCACGAAAACCTGAAGAACGCAAAGCAGAAAGATTTTCTGTAAGAGGGTGTCCCCAATACAAGTAATAAACAGGGATAAAGATTTTTTGGAGGGGGCGTCCCCCCTTGCGCTCCAGCCCGTCGAAGATGATATGAGTAATTCTTAAGAATAAAGATTTATTGGAAGAGG
>CAYLVN010000557.1:0-2018 GCA_964387115.1 uncultured Fibrobacter sp. | reverse complement strand
GAGAAAGTTACATGAACCCTGAAAGGCATCTTGCAGTAAAAGTTTGCCTCGGGAGCTCCTGTTATCTAAGAGGCGGCAGAGAGGTGCTTGAAGCCCTATGCGCCTATATTTCTGAAAACAAGCTGGAGATGTCAGTCAAGCTCAGTGGAACACTTTGCGAGGGACGTTGTTCCAGCGGGCCGGCTATATCAATCGGTACACAGTTGTATACAGGTGTAAAGCCGGAGGATGCAGTCGAAGCTCTGAAGAAACATTTACAGGAAATCAGCTGATGAACAGATGCATGCCTATATTCACAAAGCAGGCAGAATGTCAGGACTGCTATAAATGTGTCCGAAGCTGCCCTGTGAAAGCCATCAAAATCGAACAGGGTGTCGCCTCTGTTATGGATGAGGCGTGCATCTACTGCGGCACCTGTGTTGAAGTATGTCCGGCACATGCCAAGCAGGTCAGAAATGACAGGCAGAGGGTCATCGATCTTCTTGATACAGGTAAACGGGTCATACTGTCACTTGCGCCATCCTGGGTGAGTGAGTTTCCGGGTGTCAGTCAGGCCGGGATAACAGAAGCCTTTACAAAGCTTGGCTTTTGGGGTGTATCTGAAACCGCACTGGGAGCACAGGAAGTATCATCACATGTTGCTGAGCTTCTGACAGACGAACCGGATAAATGTCATATTTCCAGCGCCTGCCCGGTTGTAGTCGAGATTATCTGTAAATACCATCCCGAGCATGTCGCGAACCTGACATCTTTATCCTCGCCCCTTTTAGCGCATTGCGCTTATCTGAGGAAAATTTACGGTTCGGACACAGAGATTGTCTTTGCTGGTCCCTGCATCGCTAAAAAGCTGGAGTCTGACCGCTCCGACGGGCTTCTTCACACTGCACTGACGTTTACCGATATACACCAGTGGTTCAAGGAGCGGGAAATTGACCCCTGCAACCCTGGAAACGGTGAGACTTTCATCCCGGAGAATGCCGCGGAGGGTGGATTGTTCCCTGTTGACGGCGGCATGATCGCATGTATCAAGAGCCAGTGTACGGTTACTGACAACCAGCTTGTCAGCCTCTCCGGTCTTGATTCGATCATTTCTGTGCTCAAGACTCTGGACCGGATTCCCACCGGACGGGGGATCTTTCTTGAGACTCTGGCCTGCCCCGGGGGTTGCATAAACGGTCCATGCACAAAAGACCAGACCGCTACCGTTGTAAAGCGTCTCCAGGTGCTTGACACGGCTCCGGAGAAAGCAGTCAATTTTCCCCGCAAGCCGCTGATTCCGATTGACCGGAAGTTCATACCACATGACCAGCCTGAGCCGGTTTATGCCGAACACCAGATCCGATCGGTTCTTCAGCGGACCGGAAAGAACAATGAAGCTGATGAACTTAATTGCGGTGGATGTGGATATAACAGTTGCAGAGAGCTTGCAAAGGCTGTATTGAATGGACGGGCGGAGACAGACATGTGTGTCACTTACATGCGCCAGCTAGCACAGAAAAAGGCAAACATGCTTGTCAAGACAATACCATCTGCGGTTGTGATTGTTGACAATACAATGCACATAATAGAAAGTAACCGTAATTTCGCACGGATCGCCGGTAAAGAAGCCGAGCAGGTGTTTGATGCAAAGGAAGGTATGGAGGGGGCAATTCTGGAAAAGGTTTTGCCGATATCGCATCTGTTCAGGAGAGTATTTGAAACTGGCAGCGAAATAGTGGATCTTGACGTCAGGGTCGGGCCAAAAATTCTCCGTTGTTCCCTTTTTGTCATCGAACCACAGCGTATTGTCGGATGCATCCTCAATGATGTCACAAAACCATCCATGAAAAAAGAGGAGATCATCAAAGGTGCCCGTCAGGTGATCAAACGCAACCTGATTACCGTTCAGAAAATCGCCCGTCTTCTTGGTGAAAATGCTTCCGAGACGGAGATGACACTGTCGCAGATCATTGAGGCCTTCAAGGTCGGCAGTACCGGAGATCAGAAATGAACGAGGTCACACAGGATACTCTTGAATG
>CAYLVN010000556.1:1703-2020 GCA_964387115.1 uncultured Fibrobacter sp. | reverse complement strand
TAGCGCTCAAAATATCAGGTTACGGTTTTTTGCCTCATCCAACTGCGGTTTTTAGGTTTAATACCAGACGGGGGCGGGTCGTAGCTCTGAGGCTTTTCGGACAGATGACAAACAGCAGATCCTCAGAAGGATGCTGAACCTGTTGCACCGGCATCGATGAGCATATTGATAATATTGTTCTGACGATAATAGCGGGCATAGTCCAGGGCTGTACGACCGTTCATATTTGTCACATTGAGATCTGCGCCGGAATTTATAAGCGATCTTACAGCCCTGGAATGCCCATTTGCAGCGGCATACATAAGCGCCGTACCGAC
>CAYLVN010000556.1:353-1693 GCA_964387115.1 uncultured Fibrobacter sp. | reverse complement strand
TCAGCCCCGTAAAGAATCAGCTCTTCCATAATCTCAGTATGTCCCCTCGAGGCGGCAACAATCAGTGGAGTACTGCCGTACATATTGACAACATTGATATCCGTTGATGCAGACATGAGCAGCTGATGGACCTTTTCAATCTCCCCATTCCTTGCTGCGGTCAAAAGAGGTGTATAGCCGTCCGGGTCCTTTTCAAGCAGCACTTTCTCCAAAGCCGTAAAGCCGCCACGCATCGCAACCATCAGTGCCGTCCGCCCTGCATCATCCTTCTTGTTGACATCAGCACCAGCCTCCAGAAGAATTTTCACTATCTCTATCCTGTTTCGTAAAGACGCGGTTATAAGCGGGGTACATCCTTTACCGTCTGGCAGGTTCTTATCTGCACCAAAAGAGAGAAGAAGCTTTACAAGCTCCGGAATTCCAGATTCGACAGCCATGATCAGAGGTGTCTTTTTATTCCCATCACGGGCGTTGCAATCGGAGCCGGCCTGAACTAAAAGCCTGGACAGGGGCTCTGATTTCTTCATCAAAGCGGTCATGAGAGGTGTTCGGGAATTCTTATCGATAACAAACGGATCGGCACCATACAAAAGAAGCATGGCAACCATTGCAGAATCACCGTTCTGGACTGCAACCTGCAGAGGATAAACTCCGGTGGTGTCAGAAAGGTTAACGGATGCGCCCTTGTTGAGAAGCAATTCTGTAATCGAGTGGTTTTTCCCTGTCACAGCATGGAAGAGCGCTGTTTTACCCGATTTCTCCTGCGCGTCTACATCAACCCTCCACTTCACCAGTACCTCAACTAAAGAACGACATCCGATCTTTGAAGCAGCAATAAGTGGGGTGGTCCCGTTTGAATCTGAAATATCCGGATCAACACCGCAGTAAAGAGCATTTTGCGCATGAAGAGCACTGCAGGTCCAGATAGCCTTTATCAATTCATCAGGTGTAATTCGGGAACATGTAAGAGTGTCGCCAGGGGCGCCTGCAATGCTGAAGAACACTGTAAGAATAGCTAAGCCTGTAACTTTCATATCCCCCCTGAAAGCATCAGGTCACCAGGAAATTCTCAGTTTGCAGCCGTATTTCTGCTGGAGACTATCCAGGCATCGGAATAACCGATTTTTTTGATTTTTTTCAAACTGTTCTCGGCATCGGATCGTAAATCAAAATCCCCTGCAAGCAGTTTATAGTAAGGCGCTTCGTAGGAAATATACATTGGAAGATTAGTCTTGACCTCAGCCTCTCTCTTCTGTTCCCGAAGAGTTTCTACTCGGCTTGAAACAAAGAGCTGTATCCGATATTTGATCAATATCAGATACTGTCTCATATGCGACGCT
>CAYLVN010000556.1:0-343 GCA_964387115.1 uncultured Fibrobacter sp. | reverse complement strand
TGGAAGAGGTGCCTGCGGTCTGTGATGTTTGCTTGATGTTTTTTTTAAAGTCGGCATCAGAAAGCCTTATTTCCTTCTCCTGATTTAGCGTATCAATAAAAGTCAGCTGAGCGGGTTTTTTCATTTCCGCTCTGACCGGGGCAGCTGATTCTTCTGTTGTAGTGGCCGGCACTTCAGAGGTGCGGTCTTTACGCGAAAGGAAATTGGGGTTGCAGTTGAGGCAAAAGGCTGTCAACGAAAGAATAAGAATCTGTTTTTTTCCCATTTTTTTAAGACTCCTGACAGTATCCTGATTGCCCTGTGCTCATTCGTAAGAGTATTTTGTCCTTATATTGTAGAATAT
>CAYLVN010000555.1:0-2023 GCA_964387115.1 uncultured Fibrobacter sp. | reverse complement strand
GAAAAGATCAAAAACGAACATGAACAAAGGAGAGAAAAATCATGAGAAAATCATCTGTGTTGATAATTACGGGACTGTTTATCTTTTTGCAATGTGCACCGGTTCCGGTCACCGGAAGAAAGCAGCTTAATCTTATTCCCCAATCACAGATTTTGTCGTTAAGTTATGAATCTTACGATGATTTCATTGACAGCAGCAAGGTTGTAAAAGGAACCCCTGATGCAGAGATGGTCACAGAGGTTGGCAGAAATATACAGATGGCTGTAGAGCAGTATTTCGGGGAGAGAAGGAACCTTTCGCATTTGAGGGGTTTTCAATGGGAGTACAACCTGATACAGGATACGCTGATCAATGCCTTTGCCATGCCCGGAGGCAAGGTCGCGGTCTTTACAGGAATTCTGCCTTTGACAATGAATGAAGATGGATTGGCTGCAGTGATGGGTCATGAGATCGCGCATGCGGTTGCAAACCATGGAAATGAGCGTATGAGCCAGTTGCTTTTGATGCAGCTTGGAGGAATGGCTCTTTCGGAAGCGTTGTCTTCACAGCCGCAACTGACAAGGCAGCTTGCTCTTGCGGCGTTTGGTGTGGGTGCCCAGATTGGAGTGCTGCTTCCATACAGCAGGGTTCAGGAGAAGGAAGCGGATCAGCTTGGCATGACATTCATGGCCATGGCAGGTTATAAACCCGAGGCGGCAATAGCGTTCTGGGAGCGCATGGAGAAAAGAGAGGGGCCGGAGATACCGGAATTTCTCAGCACGCACCCTTCCGATCAGACACGGATCGAGAGTCTCAAAGAGTATCTCCCCGAGGCGATGAAGCATTATGAACCCGGGATGAATAAATGAGGGTAGCGATGCTCTCTGCGGTTGCGTGGCGCACGCCTCCGCGGCATTACGGTCCCTGGGAAAGGGTTACTTCACTTCTTACAGAGGCTCTTGTCAAAGAGGGAATCGATGTCACGCTTTTTGCCACCGCAGACTCACTTACCAGAGGAAAGCTGGATGCGGTCTGCAGGGCAGGATATGAGGAGGATAGATCGATCGATGCCAAAGTTTCCGAGTATCTGCACATAGCAAACTGTTTTGAGAAAGCCGGGCAGTTTGATCTGATCCACAATCAGTTTGATTTTGCCCCGCTTCCCTTCAGCAGGTTTGTCAAGACTCCGGTAGTTACTACGATTCATGGATTTTCTTCCCCGAAAATCATTCCTGTTTACAAAAAGTACAACGGACATTGCGGCTATATTTCCATCAGTGATGCTGACAGATCCCCTCAGCTTAATTACCTCCGAACCATCTACCATGGTATCGATACGGAGGAGTTTTCATTTCATGAGACACATAGTGGATATCTGGCTTATTTCGGAAGAATTCATCCTGACAAAGGTACGCGTGAAGCAATCAGGATAGCTCAGAAAAGCCGTCGGAAACTGATCATGGCAGGAATTATTCAGGATGCAGATTACTTTCACGATGAGGTTGAGCCTTTTATTGACGGAGTAAAGGTGCATTATGCGGGCAGTGTGGGGCCTCAAGTCCGGAATGAGATTCTGGGCAATGCAGCGGCGCTTCTGCACCCCATTAATTTTGATGAGCCGTTTGGATTATCGGTAGTTGAGGCCATGGCCTGTGGAACTCCTGTGATAGCGTACAGGAGAGGAAGCATGCCGGAGCTGATTGACCATGGGGTGAATGGCTTTCTGGCAACTGACATTAAAGAGGCTGCAGAGCTGGTAGAAGAGATTGATCTTCTTGACCGCAGGGTGTGCAGACAGACAGTCCAGAGACGATTTTCGGTGCAGAGGATGGCGAGGGAATATATTGAAGTTTACAGGGAGGTTATTAACCGGTGATTGAATAAATTCCCTTTCAACCGGGATAATATTCAAAAGAATTTAGAGTTATTAGAAGGGGGCGTTCCCCTGCTTTATTTAAAAATATAAGAGTAAGAGTAAAGATTTTTTGAAAGGGGGCGTTCCCCCTTGCGCTCCAGCCTGTCGCGGACGCCAGTCTTCCGCTAT
>CAYLVN010000554.1:0-2032 GCA_964387115.1 uncultured Fibrobacter sp. | reverse complement strand
AAACCGGAAATAATTTTCCGGTGAAAACCAGAAATATTAAACCGGTGTTGACAATTAATATCAAAACTATTGAGTAAGATGAGAAATGTTGATGGTTGGGATGCTGACAATTTAAATTACAATCTGAAAAGAAAAAAATGGTTTCTTTAGAACAAAAATTATCATTTTTAAAAAGAATTAACTCTTCACCGAAGTTAGCTGCATTTTATAATTTGCTAAAAGGTAAAGATATTTCTATTGATAATCTACCCGAAACTAACGAGGCAGATGATATCTTTTTTGGAATAATAAAAGCCATACATAAAAATGATAAAGATAGTTTCGAGAAATACTATTCAAAAAAGAGTAGAAGTAATCCAAGTACGGATTCACCTCCTCCATTTGTTAATGATGACTTTTTAATATTCGCTTTAATTGTTGGAATTTTGAAATTTAACTTTGACAAAAATTGGATTAACAGGATTCTTTCTTTAAGACCAACCAATATTTATACCTACACCCACTGTAACATATTAAGTGAAGACATATACAGTAAACGCAATCAACCTGCAATAGTATTGATGTCATTAAAATTGACCAATCCATCATTAATAACAGGTGACCTATTACGGGATGTTTATAAAAGTATAAATGATTTTACTGATTTATTTGAGAATAAAAGTGATTTTAATATCCTATGTGCTATAACTGCCTATGATTTAATAGTTGAACAGAATATTAGCGAACTATACTTATTAAAATCATTTAATATTACATTTTTAAATAGAATAAAAGTCCTCTCATGGATTATACGCACTTTTATATTGGTAACACTTTTTTATTTTTTGTATCTTCTTATCACCATACGTCCTGAAATAAAACAAATAATTGATAAAATCGGACCGGTTATAAAAGTTGTTGGTTTGATAGGTCTGAGCCAAATTGGGAATCTATCACCACTTATTAAGAAAAAGGTGTTCGAAATAACTCTAAGACTTTTTGGATACCCAAAAGAAATGATTGAATATGCAGAATGAAAGCACTTCAATTATTAGGTGTTATTCTAACAAATGAAATCGGCGACTGAAAGAAAAGGAAAAAGGCAGGTACAAATTTACAGCCTACAGCGAATACATGCTCCGCTATCGCTCCGGGCTTCGCCACATTTGCTTCCGCAAAGCCTCCAGCAAACGTCATGTATCCGCAGCCCGTTGTCAATTTAGAAGCCATCATCCTGCAGGCAATACTCGCAAATACCTGACTTCTGCGTCCGGGATGGTGTAAGGTTCATTCAGGCCTTGAAGCAGATATAACTACCCCATGTTCATCGCTTCCTCATCCATCCTCCGGCACCCCTCCATCAGAAGGAATGTGATCCGGGTATTGATCTGAGGATTTTCGACCCTAATGAAATCGGGTTTAAAAGTAAAAGTTCCCTGATTGATATTCAATACCGCATAAACCGCCTCTTCACCGATCAGATCATTGAACCGGGCATTTGCGATCTGACCATCACATATAGTGTAAGAACCTTCTCCGGATGAAGTTTTCATTTCGAGTATGCCGCTTTTAGTGCCGGATTCGATCATCTGGAAAAGTTCCACCGGGCAAAGATGCGCCAGGTCGCCGCCGAAGCCGGGCTGGTTATCCTGGTTCCAGATTTCCCGGAGGTTTATTATTTCTGTTGCCATAGTGTGCATGCGCGACCGGAGCTCCTTGAATTCATTCATTATCTCCGCCTGATCCTCCACAATGCGGATTGTAAAAACCGCCGATGCGATACGGATCTTATCCCAGTTCTGGAGTATTGCGGGACTGTTTTCCAGGAGCCTGGTGTTATTGAGATATGTCCCGTTTGAGCTTCCCAGGTCGCACAGAACATAGTGGGGCTTAACGAACTGGATTGAGGCATGTTTGCGGCTGGCACGCGGCTCATGGAGAACTATATCGTTGTCATCAGTGCGTCCGATACAGATTTTCCCTTTACCAGGCACCTTCAGTGGTTCTTCAGGGTAACGGACGAGAAAAAGATTGCTCATTTGGGATTTCCTTT
>CAYLVN010000553.1:0-2033 GCA_964387115.1 uncultured Fibrobacter sp. | reverse complement strand
AAAATTCATATCTTTTTTATTCTATCAGGACAACAAAGGGTGATAGCGCAAGACCAGTTTCCTACCGGACTGGAGCGAAAGAGGAGGCTCCCTCTTCCTGAAATCCTATTCTTGACAACTATCGCGGATTAGCTATAGGATTACAAGAGAGGATTATAAAAGGGAGAGCTTACCGATCAAACAAAGGCTTCATCTCTCCCCTTCGCTTCATTATTTCGCACCGAACGATCTGCCGAAAAGCTCTTCAATGGCCTTACAGCTCTCATCTGTAAGCTCTCTGGTTCCGGTACCGCAGAAAGTAGTTTCATGGATTACGGGTGTGTCCACGACCCACTGTCCCTGTTTCCAGGTAAACCATTCATTTTTAACTTTGTCAAAAACGTGAACATTTCTGTTGAAGAACTTTCCAAGCTCAACACCCCAGCCGGTTCCACCCTCCACGGTGTTGTCATCCCGGATAATACCAACAGCGAAGATCTGCATCCCGTTATTGACTATGTGGTATATGGATTGAAAGACCCGCTTTGTTACACTGCTGAAGTTGTACTGACGGTTCATGTGCTTTGAGACGATCTCCATGCTGACATCGCCCTGCTGCAACGCTTTATCATCAAGCATCACAACATTCTTCGATCTTTTGATAAAGTGGCTCTCATAGGAAAAAGTCACTTCCCTGATACCCCACTTCTCGGCACATTCACCAAAAAACGTTTCTGCGCCTACGTGGCCGCCACTGTAAAAAGTGCACTCTGTTGGCTTCAACATCTAAACTCCTTGTACTGTAATGTTTAAAGAAACGGCTTGGAAAATACACTATGGGTCAGCCAGACAAGCAGAATATTTAAGATATTAAGGAAAAGAGGCTGAAACTGCCGCCCGATTTCCATTCTACTGAACATTTATCTCCACTTTTCTGAATTTTTTCATCTCATCTATACCCCCATACTCCATGCCCCCCCGCCAGACCATGCTCAGAAGCATCTCTTTCATATCAATTACCACTGTCTGCAGCTTTGGCCATAGCTCTTTTCTGCCCTCTCCCACATCAAGGGTCATCACCGGTACCTGCCCCGGAAGAGAAAATTCAAAAACAGAGTACTGACTGTTCAGGTTAGTCAATCTGACATACTCATCTCCAGCCAGCTCTTTTCCCCAGAGTCCTTCAGAAGCTCCCTGAAAAAAACGGGAATCCATTCCAGAAGTCCCTTTTTTATCAATTCTGTCTGATTTATCAATTTTCAGAACCGAAAGACCCGCATAGGTATATCGAGGATAAAAATCGCGCCTTGTCCAGCCAAATGAGACCGCCTTGGGAGCGGATTTCCACTTCTGCGGCCCGGAAATCACCAGAGTCTCAGGTGTAACAGGAGAGAGCGGATCTTCGATTCGCGGGATCTCAATCGATTCAGGCTCAATGGAAGCACCCTTGAAATAAAACCCCTTTCCTATCGGGTTAGGAGGGTAAACATGCATAACTCCATGCCTATCACGTGCAAATCCTCCATAGGTCTCTCTGTACCCCAGCTCCATCTCAGAAAAAGGAATAGGGGCCCTGAAACCCAGCCTTCCAAAGGCCCCCACAAAGGCTTTCCGCTCCCCGTAAACTTTAACAGTCTTATGAAGCGGCCCAGACTCGACTATACATTCAAAACAACAGGCACATTTCCCCGCCGGCGCACATGCCCTTGCTGCAACTACAACATCGGTAGATGGTTTGAAAGCAACCAGGTCGGTTTCTTCGGCAATTTCCGAGTGAAGCATCATCGATGGATCACAATACCGGTCAGCCTCAACAAGGGGCAACTGATTATCCGATACACTTACTTTCCCCTGGCGAATATCGTAGGTTAATTTACCCACGACAGATAAAACCGGTATTCCATCCTGATTGCAGCCCGGAACTATAGCTTTCTGCCACTCCATCCGCCAACATGCTCCTTTAATTCTGAAAATCGCAGCTGGTTGAGGCGCCCCGACTCCCCGGCTTTCAGGTTAATTGATCATTACAATTCCACCCTTTACAGTTGTCATCC
>CAYLVN010000552.1:0-2059 GCA_964387115.1 uncultured Fibrobacter sp. | reverse complement strand
TCAGAAGTACTTAAACGTTATGCAGCAGTATTGATCAACTACGCGCTCAACGATGGCTTGGGGATTAAACCGGGAGAAGTGGTCTACCTTGTGACTCAGGCCCCCGGGGTTCCTCTGGCCCGGGAAGTCTACAGAACGATAATCAGAAGCGGAGGACACCCGATCCTTCAGATTCAGGATGATGATTTCAAGCTTATACAGCTTACAGAGAGCAGTGATGAGCAGTTGAAATTTTTTCCTGACAAGTACTACCGTGGCCTGGCCGATAACATCGATCATTATGTAAGAGTTCTGGCGGAAAAGAACCCCCTCTATCTGGCTGAAGCAGACCCGGGGAAAGTGATTCTGGCAAGCAACAGCGTAAAGAAATTCCGGGACTGGCTTGACGAAAAGGAAGATGCGGGAAGATTCACCTGGACACTGTGCCTTTACGGTACAGAGGGGTCGGCTAAAGAGGCCGGGCTCTCCATTGAAGAATACTGGCAGCAGATCGAACGCGCCTGTTTTCTTGACCATGAAGATCCCATTGAAAAGTGGCGCACTGTAAACAGCCAGATGAACTCCATTCTTGATCAGTTAAATGAGTTGCCCATAGACAGGCTTCATGTGAAGGCCAGAGAAACCGATCTGATTGTCACTCTTGGAGAACAGAGAAAGTGGCTGGGCGGAAGAGGAAGAAACATTCCCAGCTTCGAGATCTTTACATCACCGGACTGGAGAGGAATCGAGGGAAAAATCTTCTTTGATCTTCCGCTCTATAGATATGGAAATATCATCAAGGATATCCATCTGCAGATCAAAAACGGCCGGATTGTCGAGGCCAGGGCTTCTCAGAAAGAGGAGCTTCTTAAAGAGATGATTGCTCAGAGAAATGCCGATAAGATCGGTGAGTTTTCATTGACTGACAGGCGTTTCTCAAAAATCACCCATTTTATGGCAGATACCCTCTTTGATGAGAACTTCGGGGGAGAATTCGGAAACTGTCACCTGGCAATCGGGAAAGCCTATCACGATGCCTGCAAAGTGGATCCTAAAGAGATGAGCAACGAGAAGTTTCAGGAGCTTGGCTATAACGATTCTCCCGAACACACCGATATAATTGCCACCGGGGACAGGGAGGTAACCGCGATTCTCAAGGACGGGTCCAGGAAGGTGGTCTACAGGGGTGGCGAGTTTACGTTTTAACCTGAAAGTCGCAGCTGGGGAGAGCAAAAAGACATAAGATAAGACCTTCAGTGCCTTCGGGCGAGTCGCGTCAAACATCATCACGAAATCTGTTTCCTGATTTTTCCAGTTTTAAGATGGTCCGTCTTTTGCTGTTTAAATATTTGTACTCTATTTAGCACGAGCATGAGTTCACCCGGGACGGCAGGTTAGGGGTTCCGTCATGATTCGGGAAAAACAGCAGATAGGAGCTCAACATGTCGGCAAAAATGGGCGATACGGTGAGGGTTTTATATACCGGGAAACTGAAAGACGAGACAGTATTCGATAGTTCCGATGGTGAGCCGCTGGAATTTGTAATTGGGGATGGTATGGTCATACCCGGTTTTGAGGAGGCGGTAATCGGCATGGATGTCGGGCAACATAAGACCGTTGAGGTTTCCTCTAAACAGGCATATGGCCCTCACCTTGATGGTTTAGTGGCAACAGTAGGCAGAGATCAATTCCCTGAGGCTGTAATGCCTGAAAAAGGCAAGCAGATCAGAGTAGCAAATCAGCTGGGTCAGACATTTATTATGACCATAATCGATGTCCGTGATGGTTCGGTTACTCTCGATGCAAATCATCCGCTGGCAGGGAAAGACCTGGTCTTTGATATCGATCTTGTACAAATAAACTAACCCTCTTTCCGGCACACAGTTTGACCTGTGTGCCGGATCTCTACTCTCTACCCCTCCCCAACATCACCCAGTTTTATCTGAAAACAACCAGACGATCATCAAATCGCTGATTCATATAACAAAGCAGCACCCAGTCAGAACTTTTCCCTGCACTGATCAAACGGACTTCATCCATTGAGCCCCTGAAGTAGCAGTATCCATCATCATATTCGGGT
>CAYLVN010000551.1:0-2062 GCA_964387115.1 uncultured Fibrobacter sp. | reverse complement strand
GCATTGTCACTTTTTCATCCCTGAGGTGAAAAAGAAACCCTGGGTCCCTGGCACTAAATCATCTCTGGGGTGGACCAGCCCCGAATTTTAACCCCTATTCTTTGTAAACGACCATCAATAAACCAAAAAAGTCAGGAGATCCTGGTAATTATATACTCCGCCATATCATGAAGAATTCTGCCCTTCTCACCAAGAAAGGCTATATCTGCCCAGGCACGATCAGTCAACTCCCTGGCATACCGCTTTGATTCCACGATTCCGCATACTGCCGGATATGTGGCTTTTCCCCTCTCACGGTCGCTTCCCGCATCCTTCCCCAGCGTCTCAGTAGTACTCTCCTCATCCAGTATATCATCAACTACCTGAAAGGACAGCCCCACATGATGTCCATAGGAGGTCAGTTTCTGCAGGACTTCGGAAGGCGCATTGGCCAGCATGGCACCAATTCTTATAGAAGAACATATCAGAGCGGCAGTTTTGTTGTGATGAATATATTCAACAGTCTCCCTGCTGACCTGCTTTCCTTCTGATTCAATATCTACTACCTGTCCGCCAAGCATTCCGCTTGTTCCGAGTGCTTTTGCGATTTCACTTATAATATCAACTCTTCCGATAGAGGTGAGGATTTCAAACGCCGCTATGCAAAGAGCATCTCCCCCCAGAACCGCGAGTGCTTCTGTAAAGGCCTTATGTGCAGTTGGTTTTCCCCTGCGGAAATCATCATCGTCCATGCATGGAAGGTCATCATGGATCAGAGAGAACGTGTGAAACATCTCCAGTGCAGCGGATGCAGCAAGGACGTTCTTATCACCAAACTGCCCACCGCAAGCCTCATGACTCGCCATCAGAAGACACGGCCTGATCCGCTTGCCGCCGGCAAATGTGCTGTACCTCATGAGTTTATGAATAGAATATGGATACGATGTCTCGGCAGGAAGCAGCTTTTCCAGTGTTGCATCCGTTGCCTCAGAAGCTCTCTTAATGTACTGCATCAGTTCACTCATCTGAATCTTCTCCGCTTAAAAACGAATCTAATGTCAGCCCTAAAACCTTTTCCAGAAATTCGCCGTTTTCTCCCTTGAAAAGCTCACTCAGGCGCCCCCTGGCATTCTTCAACTGTGAGTCACAGTTCCGGATCATCCCGACGCCTTTCTCGAAAAAGTGCAGCGCTTCTTCCAGAGTAAGATTGTCTTTTTCAAGCTCTTCAATTATCTTTTCCAGCTCATCGAGAGATTGCTCAAAGGTCAGCTTGGAAACAGAATCTTTTCCTGCAGAAATCGCTTTAGGTGCTTTATTACCAGTTTTGCTTTCTTTCATGTTTTCTTTTTCCGCTATGATAAACTAATTTACCTGTTTTTAAATGTCAAAATGCGATGGTGGTCTCCGGTCCGTTGTCTATAGAATCAATAATCGCTCCGGCACTGCCTTTGAAAAACTTCAACTTAACTTTGGTTCCGGGCACAACCTGTTCTGAACTGCGCACCGAAGCTCCGTCTCTGGTACTTACAATACTGTAGCCCCTGGCCAGAACTGAAAGCGGGTTGATCGCTCCAAGCCTCGCACAAACTGCCGACATCCGCGCATATTTCTTCTGAAGAGTTACTTCCATCTCCCTGAAGTATCGGCCTTCTAAATCATCTTTAGTCTGAACGGCATCAGAAAACATCCTCAGTGGCCTGCGCAATGCCCTGTTTTCTGCCGCAGAAACAAATCTTTCATTAACATCTGAAAAATACCTGCGCGCTGCGACGGTAAATCTCTCGGTACAGTTCTGAAAATATCTCTGGTTCTCTCTGCTGTCTGAAACCGCTATCTCTGCGGCTGCAGACGGGGTAGCGGCACGCACATCTGCTACAAAATCAGCAATAGTAAAATCTATTTCATGACCGACAGCAGATATCACAGGAATTCCCGAATCAAAAATTGCCCTGGCCACAATTTCCTCATTGAAGGCCCACAGGTCCTCAATTGACCCCCCGCCTCTTCCGGCTATTATACAATCCACATTTCCATACTCATTCAGGAATTTTACATTGCTGACAGGATAGGATTTTTAGAATAT
>CAYLVN010000550.1:0-2063 GCA_964387115.1 uncultured Fibrobacter sp. | reverse complement strand
GAAACATTACCGGTGACAAGTGCACCTTATGCGAAGCATTTCCGATTACCCTTGCCCTTCCTGAGGAGAAGAGAAAAGACAGCGAAGCGGTTATGAAGGCCCATTTGTCAGATAATAATTTTACAGGTGATTTTTTAAATAGATTTAATGTCTTCACTGATAAGGTAATTGAAAATTAATCTGGAGCAATATGAAATACCGCAAAATGGGCTCTCTGCCCTGGGAAGTTTCAGCACTTGGTTTTGGATGCATGCGTCTTCCGACCTCAGGCCTCCTGCATAGAGTAAATGAGAAATACGCAATCGAGATCATTCGATATGGAATCGACAGAGGAATAAATTATGTGGATACCGCCTGGCCGTATCATCTGGGCCAGAGCGAAACAGTTCTCGGTAAAGCCCTCAAAGACGGGTACAGGGAGAAGGTACACCTGGTAACCAAACTTCCCATGTTTCTTATCAGGAAACAGGAGGACTTTGACAAATACCTCGATCAGCAACTGAGCAGACTTCAGACCGATTGTCTTGACATTTATCTCTTTCACATGCTCAACCAGGTCTATTTCGATAAAGTTAAAAAATTCAACCTGATCTCCAGAATGGAAAGAGCGCGTGAACAGGGCAAGATTAAACACATAGGGTTTTCTTTTCATGATACCCTCCCGGTATTCAAGGAGATCATCGACTTCTACAACTGGGACATGACTCAGATTCAATACAACTATATGGATACCTCTATCCAGGCCACTACTGCTGGCCTTCAGTATGCCGCTGGAAAAGGGATTGCGGTAGTAATAATGGAACCGCTCAAAGGCGGTCAACTCGCCAATCCGCCATCAGAAATCAATACGATTCTCAAGTCCGCACCGGTTTCCAGAACACCCGCAGACTGGGCCCTTCAATTTTTGTGGAACCGTCCGGAAGTCTCTTGCGTTCTCAGCGGCATGGGAGATAAAAAGATGGTCGAAGAAAACTGCGACAGCGCAGATACCTCCGGCATTGGCCTCCTCTCTTCATCAGAAAACCGGATTATCGAGGAAGTCGCCCAGACATACAGAAAGAAAGTCATTGTTCCGTGTACCGGCTGCAGATACTGCATGCCCTGCCCGTCAGGCGTTGATATTCCACAGAATTTTGCATTGCTGAACAATAAATCATTCGGTTCCGAGGGCAAGTTCAGCAGCAGAATAATCCAGTGGATAGTTACCCGAAATTATAAAAGACTGGCTAAAAACAAAAAACAACTAGAATCCTTGGAAAACAAAGGACGGGCTTCGCTATGTTCAAAATGCAACGCCTGCATCTCTAAATGCCCACAGCAGATCAGAATCCCGGAATTACTGGAAAAAGTATCCGATATATTTGACAGGGGAAAATCGGTCGCTTCAGTAAGGCAGAAACAATGTCCCTGATTTTGACATCCCGGGAGACAGTATGAATGAAATAAAAGCTTTAATAGACCAGATCGATGCATTTGCAAAAGAAAGAGACTGGGACCAGTTCCACACACCAAAAAACCTGGTAATGGCATTGTCAGTTGAGGCAGCGGAACTGGTGGAAGAGTTTCAGTGGTTGACAGCAGAACAGAGCGCCGATTTATCTGATGTTAAAAAGGAAAAGGTAAAGGATGAGATCGGAGATATCCTTAATTACACCCTGCGCCTCTGCAGCAGACTTGGAATTGACCCCTTTCTTGCTGTAACCGACAAGATAAAGAAAAACGCAGTAAAGTATCCTGTCGAGAAATCAAAGGGCTGCATGAAAAAATACAATGAGATATGAGTGTTCCGGCGAAGACCAGAACATTCACTTCAGTCTGTCATTCCGGTGGAGGCCGGAAACCATCTTACTCTATTCCAACCATTCCTGGATGCCGTTCTTCAACGGCATGACGATTTCGTGACGGTGGCGCTGAAAGGTTACTTATGTGAACAACAGCTGCACTCCGTCATTCCGGCGAAAGCCGGAAACCATCTTCTTCTCCAGCATTCCTGGAAGTCGTTCTACTCTACGGACGGACTATCTTTATAATTTTGGAACTCCTGACTTGTGACTTGCTACTTG
>CAYLVN010000549.1:0-2065 GCA_964387115.1 uncultured Fibrobacter sp. | reverse complement strand
AGTTTTGAACCTTATTGGAGGACTATTAAGCATCGGGAATGTCTTTGCCAATTGTAATCACTACCACTTTGTAGCGGCTGAGGCCAGCTGATCAATAAGCTGGGAATGTAGAATCCGCACCGTTATTCAAGATCTATTGTATATGGTGGCAAGAGTAATAACGCATTCACACAGGGTTTGTCTTGCATTCTCAATTCGTAATCCGCTCAGGAATATACGGTCAAAAACATATATGCCGTTTGTAGCTACTGGCTGAGTGCCTGTTCTGGAATAATCGTTCGATATAACAGGAGAGAAAAAGCCTTGGGCCCGGAGCGGGTTGTATTAAAAATGCCGAATATTTATTCCTTTGGCACTCTTTCTGTATACCCAGGCAAACAAGCCTGTCCAATCATCAGTGCTTGTGAAACATTGTAACAAATGGTAAAATCGAGTTATCTTATTCTCTATTCTCCTTCCTATTAATAATGCCAAACCAACTCAATCAGATATCAAGTAAAAACCGCTTATAGTATAACCTGCAGATTCTCCCCACTTCATGGTAAGATGACTGGGGAAACCATATTCAGGGTCAAACTGCAAGGTGTATTCCACCCGTCGATCACCGATCAGGGATCCTATTCTGTCAAAAAGGTCACCTATAGTGGGGATAGATTTACCGCTAACAACATTTCCGGTTGTATCCGTTACTTCACATTCTGCAGATCCTGAACAGGTAATAAAATATCTGCCTCTATCGGGAGTAAATCCTGTTATAGTCAGCGTATAGGAATATTTCGCTGGTTTTAATTTATCCCATTTCGCCCTTCGCAAGTTCAGTTCTTCTTTACTTATACTGGTCATCGCACTCTCTAGTTTGAAAAGGGTGGAATCAGAGTTCTGCTGCGGGTCACCAGTTTCTGTTTTAACACCCGCTGGTGTAGAACCAGAACCTGTTGCACAAACCACTGAAGTCACTAAACATGTTAGAACAGTGTGAAATAAAAATTTATGAAAGTTTCTTGACAATCGACTCATACCAGCTCCACAAGGTTGTTTTTCAGTTCATTAGTAATAATCAAAAAAAGTCCTGATAAAACCAGAAGCTCTATTTGATGACAAGATATTTCCTTATTAAACTGTTTTTTTTATGAGAAAAAATAAATCCCATCCGCAACATCTTTTTTCCTCTGTCCTCCAGGTTTATGTGAAGCAATATCTGATTATTGCAAACTCAATATAATTATTTCCTGACCGTGAGTAAGAGAATGGATGAGATCGCTCTTGAAGAAAGCTGGAACCTGTATGATTGCGCAATGCAACCGGCTTGGCACCAGCACCGGTATCGTTCCGTGCATCAACTTCATTTGTTTCAGCTACATAATCAGACGGTAATCCTGCATGTTTTTTATGATACGTTCCTCAATTGTTTTTATGAGCCTTTCTTCAGTGTCGATCTTTCTTTGAAGCCATTCGCGTACCTCCGTCTGTTTAGATTCTGAAGAATCAACAGTTCCCGTATATCCATTTAGTGCGCCCCTTCAGTGCTGTAATGTTCAGCGTTCAGAGGTTCAGCATTAAAGCCAGGAACGAATCTTTGAACCTTCCAGCGGCGTTTTTGCTCACCCCAGGCCACTGAGGCCACTCCTTGACAGTCGGGGCTCCGGTTATCGTTACAGCTTACCTTTCAAGACATCATTTCATGTCATATCCGGCTCCTATTCCGAGGCCTGCCCGTAAGGAAGGGCTCCTTCACATAATCGGCGCCTATCACCCTGAAACAGCATGCATCCCATGCCAGGTTCGTGGTTTGTTTCTGGTATGTAATGAAATTGTTAAAACTGCCTGTGGATTAGGATTGATTGTATCCTGGAAGAATTCAAGCATGTTGGATTCGGGTAAAAAGGGAACTTGATCAATTTACATATTTTTTATCGCAAGGTAAGTAACCTTGCGCTGACAGACGTAAGCCTTCCGGGCTAAGGATAATAGGCCGGGTGTGGGAAGAAGCCCTCCCTGACGGTCAGGCCTCGGAATAGGAAACACAGGGTAAGCGTGATCAGAGCGTTTTTTTCTTAAAGGCTAC
>CAYLVN010000548.1:0-2075 GCA_964387115.1 uncultured Fibrobacter sp. | reverse complement strand
CTCTTAACACCTGACTTGAAACTTGTGACTTGTGACTCGGTAGAGACGTCCGCCGGACGTTTCTGCAGGAATACGACGTGTGACTCTCCAGTAGATGGCATGTTCTTTGCCCAAAACAGTTCAGGCATACTGCACTGGAGGTTACCGATGTTTAAAAGTGCAAAAGAGATGACCGGATTATCCATTGAAGCTGTTGACGGGGCAATCGGAAGAGTTGAGCAGTTTCTTTTTGATGACCGTAACTGGGCTGTAAGATATCTGGTAATAGATATTGGTTTGATTCTGGTTGGAAGGAGAGTCCTTTTATCTCCCGCATCAGTTGAAGCTGTTCTTGAGGATGTAATCAGTGTCAGAAATTCAAAAGAGCAGGTGCGTACAAGTCCTGAAATTGATACTGCCAGACCTCTCTCCAGTGAAAGGGAGGTGCAGCTTCATGACTATTACTCCTGGCCCTACTACTGGGATTATCCAATAAATGTCAATTCACTTGGAGGTCTTCTTTATCCTGAACATGCCTCTCCCTATGCTTCTTTTAAGGAGAAACGATCACTTGATGCAATTAAGAAAGATGAACGGATGGAATCGCAAACCCGGGAGTCTCATCTCAGGGAAACAAAAGAGATACGGGGCTATCATATTCAGGCTCTCGATGAGCAGATCGGGCATGTTGAAGATTATATACTGGATATCAATAAGTGGGTGATCCGCTATTTTGTTGTGGAAACCCGCAATTTTCTTCCCGGAAAAAAAGTCCTTATAGCACCACAGTGGATAAAGGGTATTGACTGGGGAGAGGCTGTGGTATATGCAGATGTTTCACAGGAAGAGATAAGAAACAGTCCTCTGTTTGATTCAACAAAACCGCTTACGCGTGAATTTGAAGAGAAACTTTACAAGTATTACAACCGAAACGGATACTGGGAAAGAGAGAAAGAATAAAAGAGATGAACATTCTCCACAGGACTAATTTTAATACCTCTCCACCAATGTTTGCTGCCTGGACCGGAGCAGGGAATGTGGGTATTCTGGCAATAGACTACCTGAGGCGACGTCTTAATTCTCACCTTTTCGCCCAGATAGATATGAGTCAGTTTATAGTTCCGGAATCCATAATGGTTACTTCCGGAGTAACCCACTTTCCTGAGACTCCCCAGAGTGTCTTTTATCACAACCACAATCCTGACATGGTTATCTTCGAGAGCAACGCACATGCAGGGGGTAATCATGATATCGATGTTATCCGTACAATTTTAGAGCTGGCAAGGGAGCTTAATTCACCTTGCATATATACCGCCGCTGCATTGCCTCAGTCGATGAGTCATTCAGCGGAACCGCAGCTTCTTTACGCCTGCAACAACCCGGGACTCAAGGGTGAGCTTGAGAGTATCGGGCTGGAAGCAATGCCCGACGGTATGATCGCCGGTCTTAACGGGCTTATTCTGGGGTTTGCGGAAACTAAGGGAATAGATGCGGTTTGTCTGCTGGCTACTATTCCAGCTTATGCCACTGGATTGACATATCCCAAAGCGGCTTTATCGATTGTTCAGAGTCTTTCCTCCATGATGGGCCTTAAGATCGATCTGAGTGAACTTGAGGCAGAAATAGAAGCCGCAGACCCCATGTTTGCTGAGATAGAGGAAAAACTTAAAGAGTTTTTTTCCTCCGGCGGCATGGAGATGCAGACAGAGTTAACCGGAGAGGAGCCACGGGAGGATGTTCTAAAGGAGGATGTCCCCAGATATGTGATGGATAGAATAGAAAGGATGTTTCAGGCGGCAGACAGAGACAGATCAAAAGCACAGGAACTGAAAACCGAACTTGACAAGTGGGGTCTATATAAACTCTACGAAGATCGGTTTCTCGATCTTTTCGAGTGATAATCAGCCTCTTCCGTAAATAACTGTCAATTCACCCAGTTTTGACCTGATTGCATCTGTAAGCATTTCCTGTGGAAAACGCCACATCCAGTTGTTATCCCTGGTTCCCGGATTATTCATGCGTGATTCTTTTCCCAGCCCTGCAATATCCTGCAGAGGAAAAATAACCATATCTGCGGCTGACATCATGAGAATCTG
>CAYLVN010000547.1:0-2094 GCA_964387115.1 uncultured Fibrobacter sp. | reverse complement strand
TGTGTAAATGTGCGGGAAATCTCTTCAGCAGCTAAAATGATAAGGTCATCATCATCTAGTAACTGACGACCCTCTTTTTTGCGGACCGCTTCCACTACCCTGGTGAAATCATCTGATCTGAAGTCTGGATCCATCATCACCTCTGAAGAAAATTTATATCAGACCACTGGGATACTGTTTCCCAGTATTTCCTTGCTTCTCTATTTAAAGCGAGCACGTTTTCAGGAAGAACACCTCTAATTCCTTTTCCCTCAAGCGCAGATATGAACTGTTCATCTGAAACGTCTTTTTCTCCAGCCGCGGATATGCAGAGCGCGACTCTCGCCATGTCAATTTGCAGATTCTTCCATGAATACCCTGATTCAAACAGATGTGCTGAAAAGGGTTCAATTCCTCTTGCATTTTCTGCCAGTATAGCCCCGCAAGACTCCAGATCCGGTTTATCATTTGAAAAAACTACAGACCAGCAGAAATTCAAAGTGTCAGCTATTATATCTTTCTCCAGAATCTCTTTTTGCTGAATACTGTTCTCCTGGTTGATACATGCTTTAAAACTCTCTTTTATCTCTGATAACTTTGGGAAAGTATAAAGCAGACGTGAAACATCATAGACATGCTTAAGCCTTTGTGCCTCTTTTCCCTTTCCAAGGGGGATCCCCAGTGTTGACGGTCCCAGCGTAAGCAGTTTGTCCCCTATAATACTGGATGGTAACGGGATTTCGGCTTTTATTGTACTCTGGTAAATATTTCCGCACACAACCGGTTTAAATTCTGTTCTGTAAGGACTTCTCCTCATCTGAACGTCAAGCATTACCGAGCAGTCCTGTTCTGTCTGGTATAAAGACCGGTAGAACAGATAATAACTGGACAGAGGAATCCAGGGCTTTGTTTTATGCTGTCTGCGTTCCCATCTATAAAACCTTTTATTTTTACTGATAATATCATCCAATACAAGCTCTATTTCCTCCCTAGGCTTGTCTGTAGCAATATCGACATCGATAGAAAACCTTTTAGGCTCTTTTAGAAGCATTAACAATGAGTTTCCGCCTTTAAACTGAAAGGACAGTCCGTTATCAGCCAGTTCGGAAACCAGTTCCAGACAATGAATAGCCTGCTCTGCAAGTATTGGTGATGCATTTAAGTGGCAGCTGTCGATGTGCTCTTTGAGAAAGAATCTTTCAGTGCTCATTTTTTTCCTGTTAAAAGAGTGGCAGTTATAACCTTACTTACGCATTCGAGAAGGGATGAAGGGCATTAAACCTTGCAGCAGAAAGGTTTGGACAAATCCCAGATGCACATACCGGTGGTACACCAGAATTGTGAAAGCCTTTATGTACAAGAGATAAGTGCATTTCTCCCTGATCCTAAGGCAAAGGTCAAGTATAAGATGTAATTCTATTTTATAGCATGAATCACCTGAAAAAACAATCAAAAATGTAAGATATTTCAGATATACGCGGTATAGAAGGAAATTTTCAGTAGAAAATAAAAAAGCCCCTGCTGATAGCAGAGGCTTAAGATTAAACTTGGCAGTGTCCTACTCTCCCATGCAGTCGTCCCACACAGTACCATCGGCGCTGCAGGTCTTAACTTCCGTGTTCGGGATGGGAACGGGTGTATCACCTGCGCTAAAACTACCAAGAATTATTTCAAATTCTTAGTTGTAATATAATTCGCAGAAGTATGTTTGTCAACATTTTTTCACTGCGAACTGAATCAAAGATCTTTAAAGAAAATTCCGCAATCTTTAAAGGAGATAATAAGAAGCCCCTGCTGATAGCAGAGGCTTAAGATTAAACTTGGCAGTGTCCTACTCTCCCATGCAGTCGTCCCACACAGTACCATCGGCGCTGCAGGTCTTAACTTCCGTGTTCGGGATGGGAACGGGTGTATCACCTGCGCTAAAACTACCAAGAAATTTGTTTGTTAGACATTCTCTTGTTGATGAAGCACATTGGCGAGTTATCGCCGTGATATAAGTAAAAAAAAGTATCAAGCCGCACGGGTTATTAGTATCACTCGACTGAATCCATTACTGGACTTACATCTGTGACCTATCGACCTTGTAGTCTTCAAGGACCCTTCAGGGGGGTT
>CAYLVN010000546.1:0-2099 GCA_964387115.1 uncultured Fibrobacter sp. | reverse complement strand
AAAACCAGCCACTTATGGGCACTTCAAAACCAGCCACCTAAAAATAGTTAATCGGCCTCCTTTATTGAAGATTTTGCTAATCTGTAGCTTTTTCCCTTGATGTTAAAAGCAATCGCATTCTCTAAAAATCTGTCCAGTATAGCAGCTGTAGCCGAGTTGTCTCCCAGGATAGTGCCCCAGTCTGACACTATGCGATTAGTAGCAATTATCGTGGAGGCGAACTGGTATCGTTTGTGTATGATTTCCAGAAGATCGTCAGCGGCTGTTTGCGGCATTTTTTTCATACCAAGCTCGTCAATAACCAAAAGGTTAACACGGGTTAATTCTTTGATGTAGCGTTTGCGGTCAGCAGGAGTTATGATTTCGGAAATTTCCTGTACCAGATCAAAAGCACTTCGGTAAATGACGGTATAACCATTATGGATCGCAGAAATTCCCAATGCAATAGCCAGATGTGATTTCCCTACACCCGGTGGGCCTATAAACAAGACGTTTTGCGCTTTATGTACAAATGAGCAGGATGCCAGAGCCATGAGTTCCTTTTTTTTGATATTGGGATTAAAGTCAAAATCGAATTCGTCCAATGTTTTTAGCATGGGGAAATGGGCAAGTTTTATTCTGCGATTAAGCAGGTTGCCTTGACGCCTGGAGTATTCATCGTTGACCAGGTTTTCAAGGAAATCCAAATAGTCAAGCTCGTGGCTGGTTGCTTCCTGGTAACGCATTGGCAGGTTTGCCGCCATACCTGAAAGCCGCAGCCCTTTAAGTGGAATTTGCAGTGTATCTATGCTCATGAATCAGTCCTTTCAGCAAAAATTGTTTCGTACTCTTTAAGAGACCGTATCAGATCGTGTTGCTGTGTCAGTATTAGCTCAGGCTTAATACATTCTGAGTGTTTCTTACAGAGCATCTTAACAAAATGGTAACTGTAGTTTGCGACACGGCGTGCCTGCTCGGCTGCATCCTCAAGTATTGCTGCTCCAAACACTTTCTCAAGTGAGAGTAAACCTCTCACACGGCGTATTGCAAGCGGGCCGCCAGTACTGAGTACCGAATAAACTGCTGCATGCAGATTTGGGCCCGCTTTTCTTGCTTGTCTTAGATAGTAGGACTCCTGGCTCTCCTGATCCGGGTGTTTCCATTCTGGAAAACAAGAAAGAGGTTTATTTACCTTGCCTTTCTGCGGCAAGGTTCTGTGGGTAATAATGAGATCTTGTCCATAATAGATTTTCACAAATTTCTGATTGAAGTGCACTATTACTGTATCACCTACATATTTTGGAGGTACTCCATAATAACGAGAGTCAACCTCTATAAGACCGTTTACGTCAACTATGCGTTTCCCGGGATGAAAGTATTCAAATGGACTTGACGCTAGCGCATGGAGTGCAGGCTGTTCCAGTTCACAAAACAATTTCCACACCTGACATTTGGTAGTACCGTGGATTCGATTGCGCGCCCACCTCTTATTCCAGCTCTTTAAATACAAATTACCTTCGTCAAGAGACTCAAATCGTTTACCCTCCAGTGCATTATGCTTTGTATATCCGATATCTCTTTCAACTACACCTTTGTGTTCCGGGGTATACGGAATGCATGGGTTAGCCGCAAACCCCCAGTGCTTTGCAAAGGCATAGTAAGTCTGGTTAAGAACCGGTTCATATAAATGTGCCTGTAATACTCCGGATTTAACATTGTCCAGGGTTACAATCTCCGGAACACCTCCGAAGAAAGCAAATCCCCGTTCATGGCAGCGAATGAAAGTCCCAAGATCCTGTTTCTCTACCAGTTCCTCATAGGCATGCTTGCTGCACGATAATGTCATTTTAAAAAGCCAAACCTTCCGGTAACGGCCATTTTTCATGACATAACACGTACTCTTGCCGAAGTCAACCTGTGCTTCACGGCCTGGCAGATGCGGCAGTCGTTCGTGGTAACGCCTGTATCGCTTACGCAGTTTGCGCACAAATCGCTTTACGCTATCATAACTGCCCCTATAGCCATGCTGCTCAACCAGATCCTGATATATTCGCTGTGCAGTAAGCCGCTTGCAGTAGAGTGTCTTTATGCTCTCCAGATAAGGCTGTAATTGTGAGCTT
>CAYLVN010000545.1:0-2124 GCA_964387115.1 uncultured Fibrobacter sp. | reverse complement strand
AGTCTTTATCTCCTGGTATGCTCTCTGCGCCATCTCTTCACAGAACTGTCTGTTCTCGATGAATTTTTTTATGCACCCCAGAAGCTCATCGATGCTCTCAGGAGAGAAGAGAAGCCCGGTTTCATTGTGTCTGATAATCTCACTGACACCGCCTGTGGAGGATGCGATGACCGGCAGTTGAGCTGAAATAGCTTCAAACAGGCTGTATGGAGAGTTTTCGAAAAGTGAAGGAAACAGAAAGCCTGATGACCGGCAGTAAAGCGCTGCAAGTTTTTTTGACGGAAGCGGTCCCAGAAACCAGACTCTTTTGCGTTCAGCTTCACTCAGAGTTCTCTCTATGGCCTGTCTGTAGCTGTAGGCGTCACCAAGCTCTGTCTCTCCTGCAAATGTCACATTTATATGTTCATTGAGCTGCAGTATACTCTTGAGACTCTTTAACAGGATTAAAGCACCTTTTCTGAACTCAAGGCGACCGGCAAACAGAAGGTCTATACGCTCATTGTTGTGTGATTTGTCGATCAGGTCGAAAAGGTCGGTTGATACAGGATTGCGGATGATCCTGATTGAATCTTTGCTGATGCTGAAATCCCTTGTAATCAAATCTCTCAGCGCGATGCTTGGACACCTGTAGCCGTCAGCTCTTTTTATTGCATCTCTCTCGAAATTGTGCCATCTCGAGCGCTCTTTTGTTACCGTCAGATTATTCAGACGGTCTACTATTTCAGAGGGCGTGTGGAAGTTAACGACAACAGGAAAAGGCAGTGAACCGCTGCATTGACAGGAAAGTCCGTTGTAGTCGGGAAATTCAGCAATGTCAAGACCATGCTTTTCGTGAATAGTAAGAAGTGTGTTTCTTATATTACGTGAATTCCCCTGTTCCCACACTATCTTTCCGCTCCTGAACTTATCGATGAAACGATGTGGTCCGGGGGCGGGGCTGAATCCGTAATTGTAAATGTTTACGGAATCAGATAATGAGTCAGGGCAGGTTTTTTCCCTGACCAGTATGTAAACGGTATGACCCAGGGAGGCAAGAGAATTGGCTGCTAAATAGGTGTATGTGGCAATTCCGCCATGCCCGCTGTTGTTCGGGGAAGGGTATTCTGAATTTATCAGCGCTATACGCATTTAAAAATCGAAACTGGTCAGGGTTAAAAAATATTTGGTGCAGATAGAGCCGTTCCGGCTGTTTCTGAACCTTTTCAATATTCTATAATTGATTCTGTTTTAAGGCTACATTTTTCGTTATAAAGCGCAGAAAAATCAGAGGCTTAAATAAGGTTAGCGCTAACAGAGGAACTTGAATTCCAAAAGTTATCTTCAGAAAATCCGGACCTTTATTCCCCGGCTTCTCAGGTATTCTTTGATCTGCTTTACCGTATACTCTCCGAAATGGAGCATCGATGCAATTAGAACTGCATCGGCATGACCCTCGGTAAGCGCATCATAGAGGTGTTCCGGTTTCCCACCCCCTCCGGATGCTATTACCGGTATGGAAACAGTATCGGCAATCATTCTGGTGAGTTTTAATTCGTAGCCCTGCTTTGTCCCATCCGCATCGATTGAGTTTACCACCAGTTCACCGGCTCCACGCTCCTGTCCCTCAAGTGCCCACCGTATCGCATCGATGCCGGTCCTGTTGCGTCCGCCATGAGTCACAATTTCGTAGCCGGAGGGGATCTGAGCGCTTACCCCAACAGAAAGCACGTCCATTGAAAGCACCACTGCCTGAGCCCCAAGTGCGGCGGATGCCTGATTGATAAGGTCCGGGTTGGCTACTGCAGCCGTGTTTAAATTTACTTTCTCTGCTCCTGCCAGTCGTACCCTGGTGCAATCCTCTACTGTCCGGAGTCCTCCTCCGACAGAAAAAGGGATAAATATTTTTGAGGCAACTTCACTTACAACATCAATGATTATATCACGGTTGTCACTGGAAGCAGTAATATCATAGAATACCAGCTCATCGATACCTTCTTCGTAGTACTTTTGAGCTGTCGTGACTGGATCGCCAATATCTCTGGTTTCAACAAATTTAATGCTCTTTGCCAGATTCCCGTTACGTACATCAAGACAGGAGATCAATCTTTTACTCAGCATGTCTGACCATCCCAGGTGGAAAATGCC
>CAYLVN010000544.1:0-2133 GCA_964387115.1 uncultured Fibrobacter sp. | reverse complement strand
GCATGGATAATGTTCGTTACCTTCAGCGGGGGTTTTAGGGGCCAGGACACGGCCCATACCAGATTTTTATGCCTTTTATCCCAAATTGTCCACCAGGTAGATGGAAAATTCAGGATTATTCACTCTGGCGCTTTTTATTTCTCGTGCAAAATAGCCCGAATTCCTTTATAATACAATATTACATTAATTGGACTCTGAAACAATCATTCCCGGGGAAGGATGGGTTAAAGATGAAACGTGGATACCTTTCTGTACTGATACTGCTGTGCAGTATATGGATGTCAATGGCTGAGGTCGTAAACATCACCGGAACAGTTAAAAAAACCGGCGGCGGACCTCTCAAGGATGTTGCCTTATCTTTGAGTGTAGAATCAGAACTGACTGCTACAACAAATGATGAGGGAAAATTCGTCCTCGTTTCCCCGGTAAAGACCATCAATAAGAATGGATCAAATGTGACACCGATGAAATTTCATCTCAGAGGCAGAGAACTGATCTTTAATTCCACTTCCGTGATTGCAGGTGGAAAAGTTGCAGTTTTTCCGGAAATGGAAAACAGCTCTTCTCTATGGATATCACCAGTTTCAATCCATTGACTCACCATATTTCACTGCCGTCTATGGCTCAGGGGTTGAATATACTTAGTGTTGCAGTTGACGGTAAAACCTGTACCTGCCCGATAATCCAGATAGGGGATAATCTGTTTTTAAAAGAATCTGGTTCGATTGCCGGGGAAAATTTCAGGCTTGCTAAAGTAAACGAACCTGTTTCTGATACTCTGATTGTAAAGAAAAACGGGTATATCGAAAAAAAGATACCGATTAGCACCTACATCATCTCAGACACCACCATCTATATGGACACTGTAGCGCCTCAGGTTTGCAATGCCACAACTCTTAAGGCTGCGGGTGCATGCGGAAACCGTAATATTCTGATCGGGACTGCTGTATCGCCAAGTCGTCTCAATGGCATTGTTACAGCCGATTTTAACTATGTGACAGCTGAAAATGAGATGAAATGGCAGAACCTTGAGGGTAGTGAGAACATGTTTAACTTTTCTCAGGCTGATGGAATTGTAAACTGGGCACAGCAGAACGGGATAAAGGTCAAGGGCCACACTCTTGTCTGGCACAGCCAGCTGGCAGGATGGGTAAATCAGGCCCGGGGACGGGAAAGAGTGCTTGGCATTATGAAAAACCATATCGAAAAGGTCATGGGCCATTTCGGGAATAAAGTTTACGCATGGGATGTGGTTAACGAAGCCATTCTGACTGATAATGACAATGGTTCCGGAAACGCACGCATGAGAAACTCGGTGTTTTATAACGAGATAGGACCCGATTACATTGAACTGGCTTTTAAAATCGCCAGAGAGTATGCAGATAACAATAACATGAAAGACATGAAACTTTACTACAACGATTACAGTATCGATGCTGATAATGACAAATCGAGATTCGCGCACACCATGGTAAAGGGATGGGTTGAAAAGGGTGTGCCTGTGGATGGTATCGGTTTCCAGATGCATATCGGACCGCCAAATAACATCCCCACAGCGGAAATGGTCAGAGATAATATGCAGTACTATGCAGATTTGGGCCTTGAAGTGTTGATCTCAGAGTGGGATATAAATCTCTGTGGCAACAGAGTCACAAAGCAGCAACAACTGCAGCTGTATCATGATATTACAGAATATTGTGTGAACCAGCCAAAATGTGTTGCTATCACATTCTGGGGAATTAACGATAGTGAGTCATGGCTGAATGGTTTCACTGGTTCTCTGTGTAATGGAGGAAATTCTCAATCGCTGCTTTTCAGTAATAATCAGAAAAAAGATACCTATTATCAGGTATTGGATGCTCTGAACGGCAAATAAGTTTCAGGGCAACAGAACCAACCGCGGGATACCTGTTTACACAGGTATCTCCGGATAAACGTGCAGTTGAAATCAGTCTCAGAAGGGTACTTGCTGGAACTCTGTATTTACTTGAGGTGAGAAATCACGGGTTATTAAACCTGAAAATCGCAGTTGGATGAGGCAAAAAACCGTAACCTGTTGAGCGCTAGAGCTTTCAGGGGTCTTGGTCTTATCACCTTGTCGATAAGACCTGCAACGCCTTCAAGCCTTATCAT
>CAYLVN010000543.1:0-2134 GCA_964387115.1 uncultured Fibrobacter sp. | reverse complement strand
ATGTATAAAAGACTAAAGGAATACCTCGATCAGAACAAAATCAAATACCAGGTTATCATGCACTCTATCGCCTATACTTCACAGGAAATTGCGGCACTGGCACATGTTCCCGGTTCAGAGATGGCAAAAGTCGTACTGGTGAAAACCAACAGTGGAATGATCATGACAGTGCTTCCCGCATCACACATCATAGACCTCCGCAGACTCAAGGAAATTACCGGTTCTTCCCAAGTCATACTGGCCCGGGAGGAAGAATATCAGAGCCGCTTTGATGAATGTGAAGCGGGGGCAGAGCCGCCGTTCGGGGAGTTTTTCGGAATGAAAGTTTACCTCTCAACAGTGCTTTCCGAGCAGCCCAGGTTAGTGTTCAATGCCGGAAATCACAAGGAGCTTATCAGTATGGCCACTGAGGACTACATGGCCCTGGTTAAACCCGAAATCTCCTCTTTCAGCATCAAAGAGCAACCCGGCAAAAAAAATCACAACTCGGGAATCTGATCTGAATGCTCATGGGCTCTCTTTTTTGGCGCCTGCCTCGCCAGGTGATCTTCTTTTTTCTGCTGTTTTTATCAGCTGCCACCGCAAATACTCTGTTTCCGGTTCCTGAAACCTTAAAGGATAATGTGGCTTTCTGGATCAGGATATATACAGAAATCCCGGAAACCGAGGGCCTGCTTCACGACAGAGACTATCCTCTTATAGTTTACGAAAAAATTGACGTGAGAAATCTCCGGGGCAGAAAACTCAACCGTTCTCTTGATAACCCCAGAAAAAAGATCGCTTTAGCCTTGAAAAATGTAAGGACAGAAAACCGGGAGTTCTGGGGACCTCTTGAGAGAAGAGTCGATTCGCTTTTCAGGAGTGTACCGGGAAGTAAACTTGATAGTGCAGAATACAGGATCCGTTTTCAGCTTGGTCAGAGAGATCAGTTTCTCAGAGGCCTGATTGGCTCAGGTGCCCTTATTGACACTATCAGAGCCATCCTCGACAAATACGGGGTACCCCGGGAACTCTCTTACCTTCCCCATGTAGAGTCATCATTTAACCCGCTTGTCTTATCGAAGGCTGGTGCCGCCGGTATCTGGCAGTTCATGACTGTAACAGCCAGACAGTTTCAGCTCAAAGTTAATAAATCATACGATGAACGAAAAGATCCTATCCTTTCCACATATGCAGCGGCAAGGCTTCTGGCAAAAAATTACAGTTATCTTAAAAACTGGCCCCTTGCCATTACAGCATATAATTACGGTTTACCTGGACTGTTAAGAGCGGTGGAGAATGTCGGATCCAACGATCCGGGAACCGTCATTAGTAACCACAAGAGCTCCTCATTCCGGTTTGCCTCGAAAAACTTCTACGCCTGCTTTCTTGCCGCTCTGGAGGTTGCGGAGAATTACAGCGGTTATTTTGGGGAGGTTGTTTTTGAGCCAAAACTGAGTGTCCGGGATTTATTTCTTTCTGAGGAGCTGAAACCTGCTCAGATAAGCCGTATTCTGGGTATCTCTTCTGAAGAATTTTTCCGGCTTAACCCGGCAATAAGCACTGATACGCGCACTTTTCGGGCCGGTACGGTATTCAGAGTTTCTGGTGAATTTTCAGAAGATGTTGTTGCACAGCGGGTTGCGTTTTACTACGATTCGCTTTCTGTCAAAAAGAACGCAGTGATAACTGCCGTTTCTGCCGCAAAGGTTTTCCCTGAAACCACACAGGTGTTATCAGCTGTTTTTGATGCCGGCATATATGATCTCTCCTTGCGCAGGAGCAGGAGGGCAGGGATTCTTGAGCTGACTGTACTTCCAAACGAGACTATCGGGTTGTATGCTGAGTGGCTTGATGTTTCTCAATTATTTATAGAGCGTTTGAACGGGAAAAAAAAGTCTATTAAAGCAGGGCAGAAATTCAAGATTCCTGTTGACGACAGCAAACGTATGGAATTTGAAGAGTTACGACTGAAATTTCACCGTAATCATGAAGAGATGTTCTTTTCACAATACAAAATTGCCATGGTGAAACCCAAAGTTCTGAGACGTGGGGAGAATCTCTGGACTCTCTGCAGAAAAGAGAATGAGATACCGGTCTGGTTGCTGCGTAAACTAAACAGAGATCTGGATCTGGAGAAACTGCTTCCAGGAAC
>CAYLVN010000542.1:0-2140 GCA_964387115.1 uncultured Fibrobacter sp. | reverse complement strand
GTATCAATGCTCAAAAGAATCGTAACACTAATAAGCCTTGGACTTATTTCCGGGGTCTATGCTGATCAGGGGAAGCTTGATCAGATACAGAAAAGCCTTGAAAATATCATGGCTAAAGCGGGCATCTCGATCGGTGGGGAATTCAGATCGCAGTACCTGGGTTCAAAAATCGGCGGGGACAGCCTGGACCCCTCTAAAAGGTCATCGGAAACAAATGAGTTTACATCTGTAGACTTTGATATTAAAGCCCGTCCAAATGAGGCTATCTCAGGTCGGATCATTTTCAGAATGCATCAGAACTGGCAGAACTTCTTTTCTGATATCTCAAACCCGATCTACTCACGCTGGATCAGCATCGACGGAAACCCGAAGGAAATGTTCCGTTTCAGCATCGGTGATTTTAAGGAGAAGTATAGTCCCTTGACTCTCTGGTCACCTGACATTGAGCTTCTTTATGAGCCTTACGTTTTTGCCCGTCAGCGCGAAGTCGCGATGGATGAACTTTTTGTCGGTGACAACTACCGGGTTCTCCAGGGTATCAACTTCGGGTTTGACGCAGAGATCGTTCCGATTTTCAATGAATTCCATTTTGGTCTTATTGGTGTACGTCTCAGAAGCACAGAGACTAATATCCAGAATGGAAGTAAAGTGGTTGAATGGTTTGAAAATGCAAAATCGGCGTCAAAATACCCGATGTCAAGATACCTTGTGGGAAGCAACCTTGATATGACTTTCCTCAAAGGTGTCAATTTCGGGGCCACATACCTCTTTAGTTTTGACCACAGGGGAAGCTATCAGGGAGGAAATGATACTCTTGCAAGACAAGCTCAGGAGAAAGTCAGTATCATCTCAGCTCGTCCCGGAGTTGATATCGGCAAAATTGCGGGTCTTGAAGGAATCGGGCTGGGTGTAAAAACTGAGTTCGCTTTCTCTATCGATGATTCGACACTCTTTGACTCAGTGGGTGTGGACGCTAATAACAAAACGATTAAGGACTTTACTGATACTATCACAAGCGGCATAGCTTTAAATCTTGGTGTCAACTTCGATATGAAAACCAGTGACGTTTTCGGAATCGATTTTGAGGCATCGTATATGATGAATGGTAAAGATTTCAGGAATGCTCTGGCGCAGTCCCCCTCTTTTATCGGCCATCGAATAATGAATTTTGAAAACACACAGATAGATACCGCTGGCGGTGTCAAGGATACAGTTGTGCATTACTCTACTTTCGATGCACTGTATCACTCTGTTTTCAAATTCACTCCCCAGAAAGCAAGCAATAACACGGTAAAGGCTCCTTTCATGAAGACTTCTTACTACCGGGGCATCATGGATAAGAGAGCTCTCAATACCTTCGCTTCAGAGGGTTTTGATCCATCTGTTCAGCTTGTGCTGCCATTTGGTCCGGCAACTCCCAACCGTGCCGGTATTTCAACCAATCTTGCAGTCTCTCTCCTTAATGACGGAATCGAGTTGAGCGGTTTGTTACTGGCTCTCAAAGAGGCAGAAGGTGAAATTGACTCTGTGGGAGTTGTGGGTGAAAAGACAGACTTTATGCAGATTGGTGGCGGTTTAAAGCTTGATTTTAGTAAATTTATTGAAGCCTTCAAATATCCATTAGAATTATCGGGAAGTATCGTATCATCGAGTGCTAAAAATAATCAGGTCGGAAAAGATTACACAATCACCTCTAATTTTGCAAATCTTGGATTGTACTGGCAGTTCTGGAAAAGAGGGGCACTCATTGGCGGACTTCAGTTGATCAACAATGAAGCAGAGAAACTTGGAATCACCTCTAAGCAGAATCTTACTCACTGGACAGGTGGTTTTGAGTGGAAAGTTTCCGATGGAGCAGCGGTTGTAACTACTGTCGGACAGATACTGGCTGACAACGACGAGCTTGTATCATGGAGTACCGGTACCAGCTCTGATGGACACGATTATAATCAGCTTCTTCTTGATATTTTCTTGAGAGTGAAATTCTAAACAGGTTGACAATTAAGCGGGAAATGGGAAACAATATGAATCGAAATTTACGACTTGCAATTACTACACTTGCCTGCATCATGGGTGCGGCGGGTGCAGTTTTCCCGGGCTGGCTTCAATTCAAGCCTCTGAAAAAAGAAGCCCAGAAGGC
>CAYLVN010000541.1:0-2147 GCA_964387115.1 uncultured Fibrobacter sp. | reverse complement strand
GGGGTCTGATGCTGCAGAGTAGTGAACAGAAACACGCGTGTCGAAGTGACCGCCCTCTCTCTGCCAGGTCCCCGCATACTGTGCGGGTAAAGATGTAGATGCCCGTTGATAGTAAAAAGCCTTGATCAGACCTTTTGCAACAGTCTCATGGATTTTTGATTTTATACTGAAAGGATATGATACTCCCACACCCGAAACATAAACCACGTAAGTTCCTTCAAGTGTGAAATTGGAGAAATCGGCAATTTTCACCTCTTCGCCGGATGGTTTCCAGGGTTTTAAGGCAGTAAGTTCACCCGTATAATAAGTCTTTTTCAAATCGGGACTCATGATAGAAAAATACCAGGTCTGCGGTGAGACAACTACCGCTGTTTTAGGTCCGACCGGATAAAACCCCAGCTGATTCAGCTTTATTTTGTCCTCTCCGCCTTTTGCGAAAGAGAGAAGGAAGTAAGCTGAAAATGCAATCATCAGAAGAGATTGTCTTAAATGCCTGAATGACAAATTTATCATAACCAGCCCGTAATTTAGAGTTTTTAAACAAATTTAATTTTAAAGATACTCAATAAAGGTCAAACCGCTATCGACAATACAGTTAAATAAATAAACAAGTCTTATAGCAAATTTAAAACTGACATTTCAATTATATCATCTCAAGTGGCAAGGCACAAGCTACAGGTACAAGTCTCAGGCCGTGAAATCCCTAAGAGTTTCTGGAAGAGGGCGTCCCCTCTTGCGCTCCAGCCCAGTTAGGAAACCGGTCTTCCGCTATCACCCCGTGTTGTCCACCGATTGTAAAGGCAGGTATTTTCATCACATTTGCAAACGCCTTTGCGGCCGCACCGGCGAACTGGTGGTAGATTAAAACTGATTGTAGCCTGGAAGAATTCGAGAATGTTAGATTCGGGTAAATAGGGAACCGGAACATTTCACGCACTTTTTATCGCAAGGTAGGAAGCCTTGCGCTGATAAACGTAAGCCCTTCAGGCTAAGGAAGCCTGAAAGGCTGACCTAACCCAGCGAAGGGCAACGCCCTGGAAAGGGCAACGCCCTGGAAAGGCCCCCTTCCAGAAGACAGAAATCTTTTATCCTTATTATTTAACGGAAGGGATGTTACAAGGCCAGGCTCGCCATTACACTCTCAACAAGCTTCTGGTCCACATGCTGGAAATTTTCTTCTGCCGGGAAGCTCCTCTTCTCTACTTCTGTTTTATAACCTGTAATCGCCTGCAGGACAAGATTTCTGTAATCCATAAACTTTTTGGCGTGGCGGAACGAGCGTTCATCGGTACCCAGTATATCATTTACCACCAGCACCTGCCCATCACACGATTCTCCGCTTCCGATCCCGATCACCGGCACTTTTACCCTCGAAGCGATAAGCCCGGTTATCTCACGGGGAACTTTTTCAACTACAATAAGCACTGCCCCTGCTGCTTCCAGTACCGATGCACTCTCTACAAGATCTAATGCCTGTTGCGGATCTTTCCCGAAAACCTGAGGCTTGCTGCCGTGAATCTGAGGGTTATAACCGATATGCGCACATACGGAAATCCCATTCTCAGTGAGATATGCAATGACATTCTTTTTTTCACTCCACCCCTCCACCTTTACACAATCGGCCCCTTTATCTATCATAAGCGCAGCATTCTGGCATGCCGTAAAAGGATCATCCGCCGACTTAAAAGGCATATCGACTATCAGGTAGGCATCCTTTACCCCCCTTCTGACAGCACCAAGGTGATGAAGCATATCGCCCATGGTGACTTCCTGCTCACTTGCATAACCCAGCACATTAGTGCCTACACTGTCTCCAACCAGCACAGAATCTATTCCGGCCTCATCCTCAAACCGTGCGGTCGGAAAATCGTAAGCGGTCAGCATTGTGATGGGGATTTTGTTTACTTTTTTTGAATACAGGTATTCGAGTGTCTTTTTCATATATAGCCTATAGCCTCCATTATATAAATAATTAAAATAAATAGTGAGCTTATACATGACATGATTTGTTTTTTGTTTTTGGTTTCCCTTATTGATAATTCAGAAATTTATGGAAGAGGGCGTTCCCATTACAAGCAATTCTTAAGAGTTAGGAGTTTCTGGAAGAGGGTGCCCCCAATATTAGGAATTCTTTAGAACCAAGAGTT
>CAYLVN010000540.1:0-2148 GCA_964387115.1 uncultured Fibrobacter sp. | reverse complement strand
TTGAGAAAGACAGAGTAGAATCGCCGGTTGTAATTTCTGCACTGGATATTAAAACTCAATTTGATAATGGTAAAGCGGATATCCACCGGATAAAAGATTTCATGATTTATGTCGATACGGCATGGAACTGTTATCCCAGGAATGTTTTGTTATTGGGCGATGTTAGTCTGGATTCAAATATTTCTGAAACAGGTTTCTATTTACCTACGACTATAAGGAATGAGAAATATAATGAGACCATTATTTCTGATAAAGGGCTTGTAACCTGGGGGCACGAGTTATTTGGGATAGGCAGAATCCCAGCGGATTCAAAGCAGAAATTTTATACTTACTTCAGCAAATTAAAAAAATTTGAGGCTACCCAGAATACCGGCAACAAGAAGATACTGTACATTACAGATTTGTTTGCATATGACCCTTACGCCGTATTTTATGATTGGGGCATGTCAATAATCAGGATGATAAACCCCAGTTATGATGTGATATCATACCACTCTGTTGTCAGCTCTGATTACGAAGGTATGAAGAGCAAAATATTTGATGCAATCAAAAACGGGGTCAAATATGTCCATTATTATGGGAATTCATCGGTTTCAGTCTGGGGGATTCCTGAGATTATTAATTTTAGCAAAGATTTAGAATCTTTTCCTGAAGGTTCATTTTTTATTCTGAATTCGTTCACTGAATTTAATGCAGCTGCACACAAGAGTTCTGAATCTATAGCTGAAAAACTCCTTTTTTCAGAAAACAGAGGTGCAGTAGCAGTTACAAGCGGGACAGGTACAAGTACCATAGGTTCAATGAGTAGAGCTCAATCGGGTTTTATTGAAGAACTTAACAGGAACATAGACAGAAATGAATACGGCTCGGTTTGGGCTTCGACAAAGCGTACTCATTTTGTGGATAACTATAAACTTGATCCATTCATGCTGCTGGGTGATCCTGCAATTATAGTTACACAACGGCATCTTAATATTTTAAGCGATGACACCATTCAATGCGCCCCAGGTGACAGCATCAGCATCACAGGAAAAACGAAAATCATTAATGATGGTACTTTGAAAGTAATGAACTATGGGTTATCAAAATTATACGATACACTATTCAGAGGCGATACTATCCGGCATTTTGGAAACAGGCCTGTCTTGGATAGTCTTTCTACTCCTGTTACCAGCTATCGGTTCGACTTCAGAATGAAGGCACCAGTTATTCCAGATACAAGCCAGCTTTACAAAATATCACTCTACGCTAATAACAGATTGTATGAAGAATTCGGGGCGGTTTTTATTAAAGTGAATTTTAATGGAACTTCTGTAAGTGTAGCCAGGAATAAGAACCCCAGAATGGACGTTAGAATGCGTTTAATAAACAAAAGCTTAAGATTAGATTTGGCGATTCCAGATAAAACTTCTTATGGAGTATACCTTCTTGATCTAGCAGGTCGAGTAGTATTCCAGAAACAGTTCAAGTATAAAACAGCAGTCATTCCAACCGACAAGTTACCTACCGGCCTGTTTATTGTAAAAATCAAGTATGACAATGTTGTTTGTAATAGTAAAATCAGCATTATAAGATAGTAAATATTTAACCAGAGTATAAGCTCAACTATTACGGTATAGTCTTAGAGTTAATATGCTCAAACACATCTTCTGTATCACACTTTTCTCTACTCTCTCTTTCCCCTAAACCATCTGGCATTACGAAGAAGGAACTAATGAATTCGATGAATTCGGCAATGCCACTATTTACAGCCCTGATGTAAAGTGAAAAGAGTCGAGCGGAAAAGGCTACTGCATACCAGTTGTACAAGGCACCATACCTCTCATTTTTGCCCCTATCGTTATCGTACCAACAATATGCAGGTTTTTATTGTGAGCATAAGAAGACCATGTCTCACTGTCAGTTACCAGAGGTATTGCAGTCCCGTCGTTAAACTTTGTTGCTTTTAAATTCTCTACTGTCCATATCTGTTTGCCGATTTTTATGGTGGTGTAAACGTTTCCGTCGATGACGGTAAGTGTCTGATCGCGTCCTTTTGATGTAATGGTATTTGATGAAGTCACTGAATTCCCCTATGGCTTGATTGACTGTTTTTAGTTCTTCTATTTTCATTCACCATGGCCGGAAACTGTTTTGTGAGTCATCAGG
>CAYLVN010000539.1:0-2149 GCA_964387115.1 uncultured Fibrobacter sp. | reverse complement strand
TACTTCACGTTTCCGCTACATCATATTATCAAGGGTGTCGATATAGATCTCCTCATTCTCTATTTCCTCTTCAAGCTCATGAGTCAGTTCAGGAATCTGAACATCTTCCACTATAGATGAGAGTTTCTCATTTATCACTTTCTCATTTTTCCTCAAGGTCCTGATTACTTCATCATCGGGCATTTCGCTTGTGATTGCTTTGAGTTCAGGAGATATTTCGCCTGAAAATTCGTACTCTGGTGTTTTTTCGCCAAGCTGCCTGATATAACTGTTCAGGTTCTCCATATTTTCGATATGCTCATTATGAAGTTCCGTTAATTCCAGCCTTAAATCTTCATCCTGAATCTGATCCAGTGCCCTTTCATAGTTCCATGCGGTATCAGAGAAAAGTTTGACCAGATTCAACAAACTTTCAGCAATTTCCTGATTATTCATAAGAGCCTCCCTTCCATCTAAAATTACGTATCAAGAGAGATTTTTCTGGATGAAAAAAGAGACTGAATGAAGGAAAAGTGAGCGAGAGAGGGAAAGCGAGGGGGACTAAGTGGTCCCCCTTTGGAGTCGAATTTAATTTACCTTCTGACGGATTTGAGCTCTTCCTGAATCTCTTTATTGTGTGGATCAAGTTTTCGGGCTTTTTCCAGATGAAGAGAATAGGTTGTGTAATCCTTCTGCTGTTTGGCCAGTTTGGCAAGGCCCAGATGAGCCAGACCATTTTTGGGGTCTGCTTTCAGAGCCCTGTCATAGAAGGTCTTTGCCCATTGGTTTTTACCCTGAATGAGGTACACATTGGCTCTCTCGCACAATGCAGGGCCGTAGTTCTGATCGATATAGAGCACCTCTTTAAAAGTCTCAATCGCATCATCATACTTTTTCTGAGCTACCTTAGCTCTTCCCAGCATCATCTGTGCTTCGAGATTTTCAGGATCAACAGTCTTGATTTCTGCGACTATGCTTTCGACCTCTTTATAGCGTCCCAACTCATATACAGCTCTTGCATACTTGACCAGAAGATCCTTATCCCGTTTTTTGGCTAAAAGAATCTTCAACTCATCTGCGGCTTTTGCATGCTGGTTTGATTCAAGGTAAACATTAATCAGCTCAATCCTGAGTTCATCATCGATGTTTCCCTTTGAAAGTTTAACAACTTTCTCCAGCAGGTTTGCACCTTCATTTCGCCGGTTGGTCATTATGTAGCCTCTGGCCAGAAGAGTCATCAGCTTGGGATCGTTTTCTTTCAGAGCATTAGCCATTTCCAGAAACACCATGGCATCATCGGTCATCCTCTTAGTTAAAAGGATCTCACCAATTCTACCTGTAGCCTCGGCGTTCTCCGGATCTACTGCGATGAACTTACGATATGCATTTAACATATCCTGATCTCTCTTGAGCTTTGCATAGAGGCTGCCAAGCTCAAGCCAGACTCTACCTATAGTATCAGTGATAGCAGCACATCTTTCCAGATACTTGGCTGCCGTCTGCACACTTGCAGGTTTACGTGAGTAGTAAATACCAAGTTTCAGAAGGTTTCTGTAATCTCTTGGATATGCCTTTACGTTCTCCTCATACATCTGCACTGCCTGAGTTGGATTGATTGTCTCATAAACTGTAGCTCTTAAATAAGAGGCATCAGGATCTTTGACTCCGGGCAGCTTTACATATTCATTGAGGACCTCAGCAGCCTTCATCTGCTCGCCATTTTTCTGGTAAGCTTCAGCAAGGGTTTTCAGTGCAACGCTCTTATTTGGAACAGTGCCTTTCAACGCCCTGACTTTTTCCAGTATGGTGATAGTGGTTTTATAATCATTCACCTTAAAAGCTGAAAGACCATAATTGATCAGGTACCCTGAGCTGTTGTCATCTTTAACCATTCCGTAGTACTTGAATGCATCCTTGTAATTCTCTTTCTGGTAAGCATTGGAGGCAACCACTGAAGCGATCTTGCCATCCGATGTCTTTTCAAGGTATTTCTTGTAGGCATTCATCGCGGCATCATTCTTTTTCTGCAGCATGTAAAGATCACCAAGCTGCTTGTATTCAGTGCTGGCCGATGGATTCAGAGCGATTGCCTGTTCAAGATTTATTGCACCCTCATTGAGAGCACCACTCTTTATCTGGCATTCGGCAAGTGAAGAGAGAATTTTGCCGT
>CAYLVN010000538.1:0-2155 GCA_964387115.1 uncultured Fibrobacter sp. | reverse complement strand
TACTTTGCGCCCTTTGCGCCTTTGCGGTGAAACTCTTAACATCCTGACTCTAATTTGTCCTATGCTTTTCCTTCTGGTGGTTTTTTATCCAACCCTAAATTTCCTATTTCTTTCTTCATACTTTGCGCCCTTTGCGCCTTTGCGGTGAAACTCTTAACATCTTTATCTTAACAACCTGGCCGGTACTCCCGCAACAACACGCTTTGGTTCTACATCCTTAGTCACTACTGCACCAGCTCCAATCATGGCACCTTCTCCGATTGTCACACCGCAAAGAATTACAGCCCCGCTTCCTATGGAAGCACCTTTTTTCACCAGAGTCGGAACCACTTTCCAATCTTTTTCTGTCTGTATGGAACCATCGGCATTCACTGATTTCGGGCGTTTGTCATTTATAAACATAACCCCGTGCCCCACAAAAACTTCATCCTCAATAGTCACACCTTCACAGACAAATGTGTGGCTTGAGATTTTGCAGTTTGATCCTACATGGGCATTTTTCTGAATCTCCACAAAGGCACCGATTTTTGTATTGTCACCTACAGTACACCCGTAAAGGTTTATGAATTTGGAAAGACGCACATCTTTTCCAAGTTTCACATCCGGGGAGATTATGTTGTAATTGTTTTCCATATTTTTCCTTTACAGTAGTTACCATTCAGATTTGGGAAACTGCAGCCGGACTGGATGCACCTTTCCCCCGTCGCGGTCCTGCCGATTGCTCTGGATCCGCTTCAAGACTCTTTAAACAGGACTTTTAAAACACTCACAATAAGGTCAAAAACTGAAGTTTTCACCCTTCAAACAAATAACTATGTATGAGCGGGGTTTCAGGTTTTACTCTTTTCACAACAACTGATCCGCTCATGCACTCATTACATGCATACCCGACATATCGACCAGCTTACCTCTGTCCTTCAGAGACTCATTGCAGGCCTCAAGCAGTCTCACCACCCTCAGCCCTGCCTCACCATCATTGATCGGTGTCTTATTTTGCTCAATACATTCTACAAAATGACGGCATTCAAGCTTCAGAGCTTCTGTCGGATCGACTTTCGGCGCCCACATATCTCCGGAACGATAACTTACCAGCAGATTGTAGAGAGTTTCCCGGTTCTCGACATTTACACCTTTGTCGTAGATCTTAATCTTTTCATCCGGGTTTACATCATTCCACACAAGCATCTTTTTCTCACCACCGATAAGTGTTGTGCGAACCTTTACCGGGGAAAGCCAGTTCACATTGAAATGGGCTATGAGATTACTCTGAAAATATATAGTAACGTAGGCCATGTCTTCCATATTATTTACATGGGCTATGCCGTTTGCAGTCAGTGCTGCCGGTTTTTCATCGAGTATATAATCCATTATGGAGAAATCGTGGGGTGCAAGATCCCATACTACATTGACATCGTGCTGGAAGAGTCCAAGATTGACCCGGGTGGAATCGTAATAGAAAATTTTTCCGAGAACATCCTTTTGAATAAGTTCTTTTGCGGTCCGCACAGCACCTGTGAAGAGGAACGTATGGTCAACCATGATTGTCAGATTCTTCATTTTAGCCAGCTCTATGAGGATCTCAGCGTGCTCGACGGTATCTGTAAAAGGTTTTTCCACAAACACATGCTTCCCGTTTTCAAGGGCGCGTTTTGCAAGCTCAAAATGGCTGGATACTGGAGTTACAATCGCAACCACATCGATCTTCGGTGAGCTCAGGACATCCTCGAAGTTTGTGGTTACCTCAACAGAGGGAAAATCACGCTGTACCGCCCGGAGCGCGCCAGGACGTTTGTCACAAACCATGGATACCCTGATGCCATCTGTGGATGAGAAGTTGCGGGTAATATTAGGTCCCCAGTAACCGTATCCGATAACGCCGATATTCAACATACAAAGAACCTCCGGACTGTTATGTATAAATGACAGATATTAATTTGCAGGGGCATTGAGTGAAAGCAATTCATCGGTAAGACCGACCCGCTCAGCATATAAGAGCCTGATGGTTTCTTCTGAAAAGGATTCACAGATGAAGACCGGTACAGCCTGTGCGGATATCTCCTTGCCGGAAAAAAATCCTCAGTACGCACCTTTGGCCGTAAAAAGAGCCAATGGAGTTTTTAAAATCACTTTGAGATCAAACAAGACCGACTGCATC
>CAYLVN010000537.1:0-2163 GCA_964387115.1 uncultured Fibrobacter sp. | reverse complement strand
ATACTCCTTCAGATACTCGATGACGGCCGGATAACCGATTCACAGGGAAGGGTGGTGAATTTTAAAAACACTATCATTATCATGACATCAAATATCGGTTCACAGGCTATCACAGAGTACAGCGGTGGTGACGGGTACGACAGAATCAGAGATACTGTACTTGGAGAGCTGCGCAAATTCTTCAGACCGGAATTTCTCAACCGGGTTGATGAAATTGTGGTGTTCCATTCTCTTGCACTGGAGCATATCCGCGGGATTGTTAAAATTCAGCTCTCACGTTTCAGGGAAAGGCTTGCTGCAAATGGAATAGAGTTGAATATAAGTGAGGATGCAGAGGATCTGCTGGCTGAAAAAGGATATGATCCGGTTTATGGGGCAAGGCCTCTTAAAAGGGTTATACAAAAAGAGCTTGAGACTCCGATATCAAGGTTCATTATCGCCGGAGATATCAAAGAGGGCGACACTTTGCAGGTGTCAGCGGAAGGAGACCGTATTGTGATAAAGGGTCGATGATAGGGGTCAGATTATAAATCCGACAAACAGCTGAATAACAAACAACTGGTACTCTTTGCTGTAGTATCTGGTGTTAATTTTACCAAAGAGACTCGCGTCGTACCCGGTATTGACTGTTTTCAGTCTGGCTAAGGATAGCCTGGATCCGAAAGTAAAGATTCTGTATTTAATGCCGGCATCCAGCGCTATCCCCAAAGCTGCCGATATGTCGGAACTGTAAACCACATTTCCAAGATAAACTCCATTATTGTAGTAACCGGCCATGGTGATTCCGGGAACACGGGTAAAGTAAACCCCGCCCATAAAGGAGAAATATAAAGTCAGATCCGGGTTAAAGTGCCCTTCAAACCAGGGCCCGGTGAGAAGGGGAACACTCACCCACCAGTAATCGCTGTGGGTCTTGAGCCTCTCTACATCGGAATTCTGCAGTTCACTGCTGTACTGGCTTTTAAACTTTTTCTCGAATCCCTCTTCATTAAAGGAATTTACTATTACAGAACCGTCCAATGCCCACTTCAGACTTTTCAAACCCAGGAACTGAAGATATTTGATACCTGCAGACACTCCCGGACCTGCAAAACCTGTACTGGTTTTTTCCAGAAGCAGGGATGTTGAACTGTTACCGAATTCTCTAAATGGCAGAGAGAGACCGGCGTAGACTCCTATCCCTCTGGATTCAGGCTTGAGCCTTTCTGCAGCACTGAACTGCAGAAGAGTCAGGCATAAAAGGATGCTTATCGGTAGAGTTTTCATAATCAGCCCAGAAGTTAGTATATAATATTTAATATAAAAAATGAAGTGCAGGCTCGATTCTTGCAATAGATTTTTTTAGTGTAACACAGGAGGGATTCGTGTCTCGAAAGTCCTCTTCCATACTGCTTCTCTTCTTCTTTTTGATTATTTTCGGTGCCCAGAGGTCAGATTCTGTTTCGGTACTGAGGAGTCGAATAAGCCAGATGGCAGTACTTTTTGTTACCACAGTAAATCTGCACTGGATCTACAGGGAGCTTCTGAGTTCACCATAGGGCAGCGAGTGCTGATTTAAAATTTACTTTAATACTGAGAAAAAGATTTCTGGAAGAGGGGGTCCCCTCTTTCGCTCAAGCCTGTCGCAGACGCCAATCTTCCGCTATCACCCCTTGTTGTCCACCAGTTGCAAAGGCAGGTTTGGTAATCACATTTGCAAACGCCTATGCAGCCGCACAGATGAACTGGTGGTAGATTAAAACTTGTTGTAGCTTTAAAGAATTCAAGCATGTAATGGAGAATCGCACTCCGGTAGAGATGTCTGTCTGGAGGTCTCCAGGAACGATTCATTGTTCCGGCATAAGATGCATGTTGTTTCAGGATATTAAGCCGGGTATGAGAAGAAGCCCTCCCTTACGGTCAGGCCTCGGAATAGGAGCCAGAATAGTCACAACGATTTCTTTAAAGGTAAGTTGTAATGATAACCGGAGCCCCGACTGTCAAGGAGGGTGTCTATGAATACAATACGAGATCCGTAAACCAGACTTTTTAAAACACATACCCCACGTTCCGTCATTCCTGCGAAAGCAGGAAACCATCTTCTCAGATCTTGTGAATTCTCTCAGATGGATGCCGTTTTTCAACGGCATGACATCCGTAACGGTTGTGCTACTAAGGTTGTTT
>CAYLVN010000536.1:0-2175 GCA_964387115.1 uncultured Fibrobacter sp. | reverse complement strand
TCCGCAGGTCGCAATAATATTAAGCCGCTTTTCAAGCTGAGGAATAATATGAAGCGACTCTTCTTCCATTGCGCTGCGGATCATCTCTGGAACTGCTTGTGCCCTTTTTATTCCTGCCCCCAGCACCCTTGGAAGAGCCCTTTTTCCGCCGGAAGCACATAAGGCAACTGCTTCATCAGAACGGGATTCCTTAACCAGAGATAAAAGTTTTTCGATCAGTCTGGGAGCGTCAACGTTTGAAAGTTTATTTATGCTGACCCATCTCTCGATCATAAGACACAGAGCACCAAAGGCTATTCCGGCGAGTATCCACATGAAGAAGAAACCGCTCTGCTCAGGACGAAATGAGATTAGAAATTCTCTTAAAGTATCCATGTCAGACCGAAAGCTCAGATGCTTATTTCTTTTATCAGTTTATTATCGGTAAAAATCTTGATGTTATTGTGAGTCACATGAAGCCCCACACCCTCCTTGAGCTCAGAAGCGGCAATATGGAATTTGTGGGTTTTGTAGGATTTTTCGACCATTATATTTACAAGTCGAAGAGAATATTCATCAATCTGATCTATTATGTGCTGTGTTTTTGTCCTGAAAAATGTGTAAAGTGCGATACAGGGAATTGCAATCAGGAGACCAAGATATGTGGTGTTCATCGCAGCTGCGATACCCTGAGCCAGAAGAGTTGATTTTTCTGCAGGATCGATACCGGGTTTACCTACAGCAGCAAAAGCAATGATGAGTCCATAGATGGTACCCATCAAACCAAGCAGCGTAGCAATATTCCCTATTGTCCCCAGAAAACCGGTTCTATTTTCAAGCTGAGGAATAACCCTCAGAGTCGATTCGTCAACGGTGTTTCTTATATGTTCTGCACCTGAGCCGGATTCAGAGATTGCGGCTTTAAAAACCTGTGCAAGAGCCATCTTTCCAGATTTATCAATGAGACGCTGTGCCGACTGAATTTCATCTTTTTGAATAAAACCAATGAACTCCTTTACCCATGCTTCCACCCGGAACCCGCTGCGGCCCGTAAGAAAGAAGAATCGCTCGATAGAAATCGCAACAGCAAATACCCCGGCGCCCAGGATAACCCACATGAACATCCAACCCGCCTGCGAGGTGTTGAAAGAGTAAAGAAACATCGATAAGAAACTCATAGGAAAGCCTCCGCTATTTTCATTTCGGTACCGCGATATTCATTTAAACGGAACCTGGTAAAGATTCTAAAAATACATTAATACCCAGAAAATTACATAATCCGGAACTTAAAAAAACAATTCGCTCAGTTTGATAAAATCAGGGCTCTATATTGGTGAGCCTGCCGTTTTCAACACGAAACGGGCCTTTGCAGGGTGAATCCTGTATGATATCATCATTGGTTATTGAGCTGATATCCGCATTTTTACTCAGGCTCTTCAGTACCATCGGACTTAATACCGGGCGCTGCTCTGCCTTTATAAGAACCAGCTGGGGTCTGCGGATCTTACCCTCGATACGCTGCTCTTCAAAGATAATCTTTTTTATGTCCTCAGCTCCGTAAACAGCCGTGGCAATGGACAAAATGGAAATTTGCAGATAAAGCAGGGTTTTTATCACAATGTTAATAGTATACTTTTTTAAACACGTCCTTGCAATAAAAAGACGTGCACACTATCTGTAATATAGACAGGCCTTTCATAATGTATATTTCCCTCTATGGTTGCTAAAAACCTGGTAAGGATTCCGCAATGACTGATTCATTGCAGCGCGCAAGAGAAATTATAGAAGCAGAAGCAATGGCTCTAAAAAGCATTCCCCTTGACGAAAGTTTTGAGGAAGCTGTTAATATTCTCTTCAATTGCAAAGGTAAAATCATTACCACAGGAATGGGAAAAGCCGGACATATTGCCCGGAAAATTGCTGGAACGATGTGCTCAACCGGAACCCCGGCCTCTTTTCTCCATCCCGGAGAAGCAGCTCACGGAGATTTAGGTCTCCTTGCAGAAAATGATGTGATTGTTGCATTTTCAACAAGCGGAAAAACACGCGAAGTCATTGAGATGCTTGAGCTGGCTCACCATTTTGGCATTGATAAAATAATCGGTGTCACATCACACCCCGATTCCACAATTCGTTCTCTATGCAATATCATCATCAATATGGGCGAAATAAATGAGCCATGCTCTCTGGGTCTGA
>CAYLVN010000535.1:0-2184 GCA_964387115.1 uncultured Fibrobacter sp. | reverse complement strand
GGAAGAGACAGCTACAGCCGGAAGCTCCGTTGGTAATGACGAAGCCATTGCGCGGGGCATCCTTGATAATTGCGGTCTTAAGGGACTGAAAATTACAGATGTCGCCACAATCGAAGAGGGGAGAGTGGTCAGTCTTGATTTGAACAACAAGGATATCAGCAAAGACGGATTTGACAAGCTGCCTCCAGAAATCGGCCAGCTTACTGCGTTACGTTCGCTCTCGTTTAAAGGCAATATTGTTGAAGCCCTTCCTCCTGAAATCGGGAATCTTGTAATGCTTGAAAAGCTTGATGCTAATAGCAATAGAATCAGTGCATTACCAGCTGAAATAGGAAAACTTGTGAACCTTAAGGACCTTGATCTGCGTCATAATCGTCTCGAAACACTTCCGGTTGAGATAGGGGAACTGAAGAACCTTGAGTTCCTTCGCTTATGGGTAAACAGATTGACATTTCTTCCAACTGCAATTGCAAAACTGACATCACTTAAAGAACTTTATCTCAAAGATAACCGGCTTACAACCCTGCCCGTTGAAATCACTTCAATGAAACTTGAATACATTGATTTGATAGGCAATAAGCTTTGCAAACTGGATCCGAAACTTGAGGCATGGATGATAAAACTGGATAAGAGGTATAAAGAGACACAGAAATGCTGGTAGCTTTAGTTCAGTATTCCATCAGGATACTATAGATGTACCCCGGGTACATCTATAAATTCCCTCTTTCTTCCGGATGATTTCTGTTTTTCTGTGAATCTTGAAAAAAGAGGAAAAGGGGTAAAATTAAGAGTGCCCCAGAATTACTACAAATTACAGGGTTGTCCCAAATCAAGATACAGGCTATAAGGTTACGTTCTCTCCAACAGGCTGAATTGCAATCTGAGGGGTTGCTGTGGCAATAACCTTTTTGCCGCCTATAAGGAATCGTATGTAGTTGACAATAGATCTCCAGAACTCATCCGCAAAATTGGCCACAAGCAGCCCTGCAAGTCCCATTTTCATCACAAAAATCATATGTGCCGAAACTGCAATTATTATTGCCGTCCCGAAGAGCTGCGTGATAAGCATCCACCGCGCATCTCCGGTTCCTCTAATCGCATTACCCGCTACAATATTAACAGACTTGGGAAATGAGATCAGAATCATTATCATCAGTAATGGACTGAGCTGTGAAAGAATTTTATCATCTGAACTGAACAGACCAAGAATACTCCCGGGAACCAATGCAAACAGCAGCCCTATGGCAGTACAGACAATAAGGGCATAAAGTATGCACCTGTTTCCAATACTTAATGCCCGACTATGTTCTTGCGCTCCGGTTGCCTGTCCTACAAGCGTTGTAGCCGCAACCCCGACCCCAAGATAGATGTTGACTGACAGGTTCAGGAGAGTGTTTATGATACCGTAAAGGCCCGCGCTGAGCGGATCGGTCGTGTTGAGCATCCGGATAAGCACTACCTGAGCTCCCATAAAGAGCATAAACTCAACTCCTGCCTGGGAGCCAAATATGAATACTTTTCTGTAAACTCCTCTTACAGGATTCAAAATTCCTTTCCACGCCACTTCTATTACACCGTTTTTAAGAGAACTGTTTGCAAGTGTAACATTGTTGATCGTGGAGCTGATAAGTGTGGCTACGGCTGCGCCGGTAATTCCAAGCTCCGGAAATCCGAATTTACCAAAAATAAGCAGATAATCAAGAACGATATTCATCAGTGAACGGTAGATATTATTGGTCATAATCGGTTTGGTCTTACCGATTCCCTGATAAATTGCCGATGCTGTCAGATTCATACCTGTTGTGAGGAAAACAAATGAGAGTACCTGTACGTATTTTGCTCCCATTTCCAGGATCTCACCCTCAACACCCATCATTATCAGCACATATCTTCCACACAGCAGCCAGAAGAAAAAATACCCGAAAGAGATAATCTGATTATAAAAAAAAGAGGTTTCAGCTACATGACTGGCTCTCTTTTGATCTCCCGCACCGATTGCCTGAGCAATCATGATTGTTGTACCCTGCGAAAGAGCAATGAAAAATGAGAAAAACATGTGAAAGGGGATCATCGCGTTATTGATTGCAGATAAACCCTCGATCTTATAGTGCCCTATAAACGCGGTATTGGTGAACTGCATGATATAGAATGCCATGTTCTGCACCATTACCGGGAGTGCTATGG
>CAYLVN010000534.1:1206-2199 GCA_964387115.1 uncultured Fibrobacter sp. | reverse complement strand
CTTTATGCACAAGGGATAAATGCAATTCGCCCTGATCCGGGTGCATAAGTCAGGTAACATAATGAACGTATTTGAGGGTGCCCGATTCCAGTTGTGATGAGTATGTGCTTCCCGGCCGGATCTCACGGGACACTCAAAAGCCGGATCATTGCTGAATAATTTTCTATACAACACTGTCCGAATATATTATTATCTATACCTGACTTATACATCCTGAGGGGGATGAATAAGCCAGGTTATACTCACCACAAATAGACAACAGAAATAAAATGAAACGTATTTACGTCATATTTTTAACCGCCGCATTGGCCGGCTGCAGCAGCCTCAAGCTTGTAGAGCAAAACTCTCAGGAGGGTCAGGAACGATTTACCGTAAAGAAATCCACTCTCTCCAAAGAACCTGTTCGTCATGGGAATTACACAATCTGGTACCCAAATGGCGCAAAGAAGATGGAAGTTGAGTACAGAAACGGTAAAAAAGATGGATTAGAGATCCTCTGGGATGCTTTTGGAGCCAAATTAAGAGAAACAAATTACGTGAACGGAAATAAAAGTGGTAAAGAAATCTTCTGGGATAACAGAGGAACTCTCAAAAAAGAGATCTACTACGCCTCAGGCCGTCAGAACGGAGTTGAAACAACCTTCTATGATGACGGTAAAAAAGCAAAAGAGGAACTATACAAAAACGGTTTAAAAGACGGAATTGAGATCGGTTACGATACCCAGGGACGAAAAACTTACGAATCCTATTACCGACTTGGAAAAAAAGACGGCAAAGAAATATTCTACGATTACTCCTCGGGAACTCCTCCCACTGTCACCGAAGTTAAATGGGCCAACGGCGAAGTCGTAAAATAAACCCGCCCGACCTTCATCACAGTATAGCGCTCCTACTCTGACCGGAATACACCCGGAAATCAGCCCCTTAAATTTACACCCCATAGTTACTTTACATACAAACTGTTGCAAACCTACCCTGCTAAAGTGTTATATT
>CAYLVN010000534.1:0-1196 GCA_964387115.1 uncultured Fibrobacter sp. | reverse complement strand
CTGAAAATCGCAGCTGGATGAGGCAAAAACCGTAACCTGTTGAGCGCTAAGGCTTTCAGGTTAAAACGCTCCTGCTCTCTCCTGAATACACGCGAAAATCAGCCTCTTTAATTTACATCCCATAATCGCTTTACATACAAACTGTTGTAATCCTTTCCTGCTAAAGTGTTATATTAGCAAATGATTTTATTTTTCTCTATGTATAACTCTTTAAATGGCAGGTGTTTAAGTGAATATTTCTTGTTTCCTGAATTCAAGCTTCAAATCAACAATCAAAGGCGCACTTATCCTCAGTACCGGAGCATTTTCATTCACCTCCTACGGGAAGGTGATAAATTCCACAAGTCTCTCACAATCGAATGTTCAGACTGCAATCAATTCGGCTTCACCCGGCGATACAATCCAACTCCCGGCCGGAAGCAGCTCCTGGTCAGGCCAGCTCTCCATTAATAAGAGGGACCTGACAATCCGGGGCAAGGGGATCGGTTCAACAATAATTTCTGCGGGTAATAAATCAATCTACCTCACCGGCGAAAGCGCAAACGGCCTTCGAATCACGGGAATCGAGTTTAGGAACGGTAACCAGGTTATTTATTCGGCAGGAAGCGGTTCACCGCGTCAGGCCGTCAAAAATCTGCGTGTAGATCATTGTAAACTTCAGGGGAACTATATCTTTATTGAAACCACCGGCGCGGCAACAGGAGTTTTCGATCACAATACTTTCCTCGATTCTTATGCAGCAAGACTCTACGGAAGTAATGACCCCGTGGCACGCCCACCCTACCCTCTGGGCACATCCGACGCTCTCTTCTTTGAGGACAACACAATCAATGTGACATCGGGCGGTAATCCCCCCCACTGGATTGCCTCCAACAGCCACTCAAAATATGTAGTGAGATATAATACATTTGATTACAAAAAATCTCTGTGGGATATCATCGATGCTCACGGCGCATGCGAGGTCAAAGGGAGAGGATCCGCTACATGGGAGATTTACAACAACAACATCGGCCTTGTACCAACTATCTCCAGAGTAATTCACCTCAGAGGCGGACAGGGTGTTGTTTTCAACAACACATTCACCGGTTATAATCCCTCCAAGGCTATAACCATAACAGATTATGCAGTATGCAATGGCCCGTGTACACAGAGCTGCACCAGCTATCCCTGTCCCGACATGATAAATCACGCATATT
>CAYLVN010000533.1:0-2204 GCA_964387115.1 uncultured Fibrobacter sp. | reverse complement strand
GACGTCTCTACAAAAGGAACCCTCCTCCGGAAATTCTTTATTCTTATTATATTTTAAATACCATTCACAGTTATTTCGTATTTTACTTTTATTCATTACAAACCGTATTTCTATTTCTTAGACTATAGGCACAGAAGCCCTCCTATTTAAAAGAAAGGCTATTATGTATCCGGTTCTCTTCAAGGTGTTCTCTTTTCCAATCCACTCCTATGGTTTTATGCTGGCGCTGTCGTTTCTGGTTGGAATCTGGCTCTCGAGCCGCCGCGCCAAAAAAGCCGGACTCAATCCTGATATTATCGCAGACATGGGTTTCTGGATAATCCTGGCTGCTATCGTAGGGGCACGTCTGTACTACGTTATTCTGCATTTTGAAGAATTCAGCGGAAATTTGACGTCAATTTTCAATCCTTTCCAAAATGGGGCGATAGGGATCGGCGGGCTCGTGATGCTCGGGGGATTTATCGGAGCCATTGTGGCAGGTATCCTTTATTTCAAACTCAAAAAGGTTCCCTTTCTTCCATACGCCGATGCGATTGCGCCTAGTGTGGGAATAGGAATTTTTCTCACCAGGATCGGATGCTTTCTGAACGGGTGCTGTTACGGGGCAGCATCAAGCGGTGCATGCAGTGCAACTTTTCCTGCATCGAGTCCTGCGGGTAACTACCAGCACCATATCCATGCATCGGGACTCTATCCCTCCCAGCTTTTTGAGTCTGCAGGCGGGCTTCTTATCGCCATCATTATTCTTCTTATATCTAACCGTAAGCTTTTCACCGGTTTTCAGTTTTACCTTGTAGGTCTTCTCTATGCTGTACTCCGGTTTATCGTCGATTTCAGCAGGGTTTACGGGGCCGATGAGCGGTTGGGGCCGCTGAGCCACAATCAGGTGGACTGTATCATCCTCTTTGTCCTCTTTGGATCGCTGATACTCAAGAATGTTCTTTTCAAAGAGGAACCTGCTCCGGTCAAAGCTATCACTCCGGCGACAGCAGCGGCGGCAAACCCGGTTACGGAGAAAGAGACATCGGAGACTGCTGTAAAGTAAGTAAAATCTATCTCGGAATAGCTCTGTTTATTGAACCTGTTGACTGGTTTTCCATTTAACTTAAAAGTCGCAGTTAAATCAGAACTATTATGAACGTAAAAATCCTCAACTCGATTCTCAATCGTTTAGAGGATTTTTTCTTTCCTCCACTCTGCATTCTGTGCGATAAACCCCGACTTGTAGAGAACAGATGGTTTTGCATTGAATGTGAAGATCATCTGGTCGGGAACTTCAAAAACCGCAACCGCTGCCCCAGATGTTCACAGAATAGAGATCTGAGAAACTGTACCTGTGAACTTGTGTGGGACTATCCCTTTGAAAGCATCTTTTCTCTTCTGGACTACGATGATACAGTTCAGGGAATAATGCGCCATGTAAAATATGGCGGCAAGAAGAAGCTGGCCTATTATACAGGTTCCCTGTTTTCATCATCTTTACCCGATTCTCTTCTGGAAAATGCCGATATAGTCACTGCCATACCTCTTCACTGGGCGCGCAGGAAGAAGCGGGGATACAATCAGGCTGAGTGGTTGGCAAGGGGGCTTTTCTGCGGGCTGAGGAAGAGAGAAGGTGAGGGAGAGAATTTACCTCAGAGACATGGAGAACAAAGTGAGGGAAATGAGCTTGCAGAAGAGAAGCTTCAAACCAGGATAGCTCCTCTTTTTGATATACTGTACCGGAAGAGGCGTACCCGCACGCAGGTCAAGCTTGACAGAACAGACAGGCAGAAGAACGTAAGCGGGGCTTTTGCTGTTGTTGAGGAGAAAAAAAGTGTTATTAAAGATAAAACTATCATACTGGTTGACGATGTGATAACGACCGGGGCAACAACCTCCGCATGTACTGAGGCGCTTTTAGAGGCAGGATGCAGGAGTGTGAGGGTGGTGAGCCTTGCGCGGGACTAGAGAGGATCACGGCAATATTATAAATTTATTGCATCTGACACTTTAGAAGTATATGATAATGAGGTGTGAGGTGGCAAGGGGCGGTAAGTGTCTTCATGATAAAAGAAAGTAAGAATTTGAATAAAGAGCTTTTGGAAGAGGGCGTCCCCTCTTTCGCTTCAGCCCGGTTAGGAAACCGGTCTTGCGCTATCACCCCTTGTTGTCCACCAGTTGTTAAGGCAGGTATTTTCATCACATTTTCTAACGTCCTTGCA
>CAYLVN010000532.1:0-2224 GCA_964387115.1 uncultured Fibrobacter sp. | reverse complement strand
GTATCGTGGGGTAAAGAGAAAATTCTGGAGAAATTTCCGGCAATAGATTATGTGATTACCGGTGAAGGGGAACAGGCAATAAAGATGCTGGCGGATGGATCCAGCGATTACGATTCTATTTACTTTCGCAATGGCAGTGAGATCTGCAGAGGCACACATACTCTTCAGCCCTGTGTTCTTGATGAACTGCCTTTCCCGGCGTATGATCTTCTCAAGGGCTTTCCACGTAAATACCTCATGCCCCTTTTTGGATACCCCCGACACCCCGGAGCCAACATCATCTCCTCTCGCGGATGCGTTTATTCCTGCACCTACTGTGACCGCTCGGTTTTCGGGAAGAGCTTTCGATGGAACTCTCCGGAGTACACTTTTCAGCAGATATTATGGCTGCATCGTGATTTCGGTGTAAAGCATATAAATTTTTACGATGATCTTTTCACTTTGAACCGCAAGAGAGTTGAAGAGCTCTGTCTTCGACTTGCCTCAAGCCGTCTGCCGATAACATTCAACTGCATTGTGAGAATCGGGCATATCGATCCGGAGCTGATAAAGCTGCTTAAAAAGGGCGGCTGCTGGATGGTATCTGTAGGCATTGAATCGGGGGACCAGAATCTTCTGGACACCCATAAAGACGGGCTGACAATAGAGAAGATTCGCAGGGATGTTCAGTTGCTCCATGATTCCGGACTGTGGGTCAAGGGGCTCTTCATGATAGGATTCCCGGGCGAAAAAGAAGACTCAATTGTAAAGACACGCGAGCTGGCTCTTTCTTTGCCCCTTAAAGAAGCCAACCTTACTGCATTCACTCCGTTTCCCGGAGCGCCGATCTCCCGGAAAATAGACGATCTGGGGACATTTGAAAACGACTGGTCAAAAATGGACTGCGTTCAGTTTGTTTTTGTTCCCAGGGAAATTCCGCAAAAAAGTATTCTGGAACATCATTACGGTGAATTTTTCAGGAGTTTCTACAGCCGCAGTTTCATGAAAAAGAACGTATACCCCCGTATGCTCTTTCAGTCACCCCACAGTTTCTGGCGACTGATAAAACACGCTCCGGAGTTTCTGAGCTACAGACGAAAACTTATATCGAATTGACAATTAAGTCTGGAGAGGCAGACAACTCTTATCCGTAACGTCCCTCGATATATTCTGTGGTTCTGGGGTCAAGCGGATTTATGAACAGTTCTTCGGTACGGCTGTGTTCGACCATCTCCCCGAGGAGCATGAAAATACACTCATCAGAAGCGCGCCTGGCCTGGGCCATGCTGTGAGTGACAATTACGATTGTATAATTTCCCCGGAGAGTAAACATCAGCTCTTCTATGGCTTTTGTTCCCTCTACATCCAGAGCCGAACATGGCTCATCCATGAGGATTATTTCCGGTTTGAGAGGAAGAATTCTGGCAATGCAGAGCTTCTGCTGCTGCTCCAGCTGAAGGCTTGTTGCCTTGGCGTCAAGACGATCTTTGAGATCCTTCCATAATCCCACTTCTGTCAGCGCCTTCTCTACCGCATCGTCAAGATCGGCTTTCTTCAGGCTGAACCTTGGTGTATGGGTCCGGATACCGAAGATGACGTTCTCGCGGACGGAAATCGGAAGGGGGTTGGGTCTTTGGAATACCATCCCTACAGATTTTCGCAGCTCAATAAGGGAGACATCCTTGTCATAGATGTTTTTCCCCAGAATTGATATCAGTCCTGAGGTACGCACGTAGCTGAAACGCTCGTTTATTCTGTTGAAACAGCGTAAAAGCGTTGTCTTGCCGCAGCCGCTTGGTCCGATAAGTGAAGTGATGAGGCCGTGTCTGATATTGACATTGACATTTTTCAGCGCATGGAAATCTCCATACCAGAGGTTAAGGTCTTTTGTCAGGATACTGTACTGGTTTTCACTCATAGAAATTTATACCTGTCAACCAAAGATACCGTTTACGTAATCGTAGGTTTCCTTTTTTGCCGGATGATCGGAAAAGATGACCTCTGTACGGTCTATTTCGACGATATCGCCTTTCAACATAAACATCGAACGGTCCGAAATGCGCCTGGCCTGGTGAGTGAGATTTGTGACCAGTATGATTGTGATCTCACGTTTGAGCTCTTTAAGAACATCTTCTATGCGCATTGTGGTAACCGGATCTATGGCAATTGAGAATTCATCAAGGCACAGGATCTCCGGCTGATGGGAGAGGGCACGGGCGATTGTAAGTCTCTGCTGCTGCCCTCC
>CAYLVN010000531.1:0-2247 GCA_964387115.1 uncultured Fibrobacter sp. | reverse complement strand
TTCTTCATCAGGCCAGATCTCCTTCCCCTTCACCGAATCATTTGTTAACATGAAAGCATCCTCGAAGGTCAAACTTTCCGCGGGAACCAACACTATCGGCATAGTCAAGTCCTGGGGATGGGTAAACATAGATTACATAGAAATAACCCCTTATGAACCCACTCCTTTTTTTATAAGCAGTGATCTTGTTACTCCTAATTCATCTGAAAATGCCCGAAAAATGTACAGTTTCATTAAGAATAATTTTCAGAGCAAAATCATAAGCGGAGTGATGACAAACACAGTGATGCTGAATGATGGCAAATATACTCCAAACACAGTAGAAACACAGGTTGAGGTTGCATGGATCATAGATGCCTCCGGGAAGACTCCCGCTCTTCTGGGACTTGATTTCATGCACGGTACCGGTCTCAACTCTGAAGGCGAATGGTATCGGGGGTACACAAACGCTACAGTTTCCCTTGCGGAAGATATTTTTAATAAAGGAGGAATCCCGGTTTTTTGCTGGCACTGGAAAGATCCCGGCAAAGAAGTAGAGACTTTTTATACCGCATCATCCGGCAATACACCCTACACAGATTTTAATCTTTTCAACGCCTTTACAGATTCTACAACCTGCGGTGATTTCAATACTAACAGCGCTGAATATAAGGCCATTATAAGGGATATCGATATAGTAGCCGGTTATCTTAAAACACTGGCCGATAAGGATATCCCGGTTCTCTGGCGTCCTCTCCATGAGGCATCAGGGAAATGGTTCTGGTGGGGTTACAAAGGAGCTAAGGCCTGTAAAGGACTCTACTCTCTTCTTTTTGACCGTCTGACAAACCACCATAATCTCAATAACCTGATCTGGGTCTGGACAACAGATGAAGCACCAGACGCACTGGACTGGTATCCCGGTGATGAGTACGCTGATATTATCGGAAGAGATTATTACTACTATCCGCGTGAAGCAAACCACGGCTCCCTTGTGGCTTCATTTGAAAAGATAAAGGAAATCTATGGCGGGAAAAAAATAGTCACATTAAGCGAAAACGGCTCTATCCCCCACCCTGACAGCCTTGTCAGTCATGGCGCCGGGTGGTCATGGTTCATGCCATGGTACGGAGATTATACAATGGACGGATGGGCACATGATAATACCGCGGCAGACTGGAATTCTATAATGAATCACGACTACGTGATTACTCTTGATGAAATGCCGGGGTGGAATAATGTGACACCGATTGTAAGTAGTTATACACCTCCCGCTGTGGAGAAGATTTCTGTTTGCACCGGCCCAAAATCTCTGGAAGTAAAGATCGGCAATGATGCATCTGCAGAATCAGCTGTCCTTTACAATCTTCAAGGATCTATGGTTGGAGTTTTTAGCAGAGGCAAATCAGGATTTTCTCTCCCTGTGGAATACCTTTGCAAAGGGATGTATCTGGTCAGCGTGAAGACCATTTCCGGTGTTTATTCCAGGGCCGTTATGGTTAAATAATGCCCTGGTATTTACAATGTGATATATCTTCTCAGTAAAAAGTACAATCGTTAAGCGGCATCAACCCTCAGAGATTGCCCGGGTGTTATTTGTACTCCTTTTTTATGAGAAAGATACATAAGAAATCCAATTAAAAAATGATACTTTAATGTTTGAAAAAGCTAATCCGTCTCACTTTACACCGGGATAGGAAATCCCGGACTGATATAGCCGAAGCCACTTCGTGGTATTCCCATACCAAATTCCTTAATTTTTTCACAAATATCTCACCCCTGATATCGCACTCTTTTTTAATACATGCTTGATCAGTCCTGAAAGTATTCATCAGGCTGATCACCCACGCCCGGTTGTTCTTCAGGTCAGGAGTATTATGAATTCTTCAAACATCTGCATAATTGGAGCCGGTTCATTTGGAACCGCTCTGGCAAACAGCATGGCTTTGAATCGGCAGAATGAAATACTGCTTTATTCTATTGAGCCCGATGTTGTTAGCGACATAAACAAAAATCACGAAAACAGTAAATATCTTCTCCATACCCGTCTTTGCGAAAGGATAAGTGCCACTGCTGAGATCGAAGATGCGATGCGGTGTGATATGCTCATGCTTGCGATCCCATCTCGTCATGTAATTGATTTTGTTCTTAAGAATAAACCGGTATTTGAGAAAGCAAAGCTTGTTATAAATCTGGCCAAAGGGTTTGGAAGAGACGGCAAGAATATAGCAGAGGACCTTGAAGAAAACCTTACTGTTGCGGTGGGAT
>CAYLVN010000530.1:0-2250 GCA_964387115.1 uncultured Fibrobacter sp. | reverse complement strand
GAAAACAATAATGAGTCTGAGCGCATCCATGCGCAAAAGACAACCGGTGGGAAAACAGGCCACCAACATATATAGCTGTAATTCAACTGTAAAGCACCGGGTACAGTGCATTACAGTTGCACTACAGCTGTTGGCCACACAACTTGTGATGTTGTAGGCACAAGCCGGACCTTCCAGATTCCTGAAAGGCTATAATAATTTTAATCTACCACCAGTTCGCTACTGCGGCCGCAAAGGCGTTTGAAAATGTGATGACCTGACCTGCCTGCAAAAATGGTGGACAACAAGGGGTGATAGCGCAAGACCGGCGTCTTCGAAGGGCTTGAGCGAAAGAGGGGGCACCCTCTTCCAAAAAAAACTGTATCCCTGTTTAATATTTGTATTGGGGGCACCCTCTTCCAAAAATTCTTTTTTCTTGCTTGTTACTTGTATTGGCCGCCGCCTCTTCACCAAAAAAATTACGAATCAGGAAATTATGAACTACGAATTACAATTACGGGATTACGCCAGTTCAGGCCGGCATTTATTTTTCAGTTGATGATTGAGTTTATTACTGATCAGGAAATCTACAAGAGGGTGCTGATTGAAGAGGTACCCGGTACTGAGAATTTTATCTGGCTGGCGACTTCCGATTTAAAAGACCTCCATATTCAGCACAACAGAAAGTTTATCCCTTTCCTGGAAGTCATTTCCGATCTTCTATCCAGGGATGTTTCGGTGCGGCTGATTCATGCGAAAGAACCGGGACCGGTTTTCCGGGAGGAGTTCGACAGGTATCCAAATCTTGCCAGATCACTCGAACGCCTGCTTTGCCCCAGAGTTCACTTCAAATCTATCATTATCGATGGCAGGTTTGCCTACTCAGGAAGTGCCAATCTGACCGGAGCTGGAATGGGGGCAAGAAGTGAGGGGAAAAGAAACTTTGAGGCAGGCATCATAAGTACCGAAAGCGCAATCGTGGGTCAGATCATGCAGCAGTTTGATAATGTATGGATGGGCAAATACTGTTCGGATTGCCGCTTTTCAGGCAAATGTCCCGACAGAGATGAAATGTTAAACTGATAAAAACCATATAAGAGGAAATTCTATGTGCAAAAAAGTATGGGTCATTGGTGCAGTTGTTTTGATTCTTGTCGCCGTAGCAGTAATAGCAGTCAGAATCCTGAACTCAAAAAAGTGACTAGGGACGGACTACTTTTTTAATTTTATGAAAAGAGAAAAAAGTAGTTTTTCCCTGAAAATGCCAGAGCATTGAAGGAATCGAGCCGATTACCAAGGATAATTATTTTTAATCCAGCTTAACTCAAAAAGACGCACCTGGTGGGAAAGATAAAAAGTAAATAGAACGTACGGAAAAATTTAAACCCTATCCTCTTCACCGTACTCTTTTATTATCTGCCCGGCCCAGTCAAACAAAACCCGCGACAACTCATAAAAATTGATTTCCTGAGCGAGCTGATCACATTTCATTTCCATATATGTTTTCAGAAGAATATGCTCTTCAGGGCTGACTTTTTCTATGAGATCACTGTGTTTCTTGATATAGATACCGGTACGGTAATAGTAGAGAGCTTGTATAACAAATACTGCTCCCTTATAGAGAGACTTAAGTACTCCAGGATCTTTCTCATGAATGATGTTGTGTCCGCACAGATGATAAATATTGCATGCTCCGGTCAGAATAGCGTTTCGGATATCACACCTGGTTAGTTGAGGTAGTAGAGTCTTTAGCTCACCTAAAAGAGGTGTCGTGTCATGATAAAACTGAAACAGATCAGCTTTGCTCCAGTTAAATAACTCCTGTTTTCCTGATATAAAACCACAGATCTTGTCCCTGTAAGGCAACCCTGAGATTGCATTATCATAGGCTTTAAGGTCATCTGCCTTCAAAATGTCAAGGATAACCACCATATCGATGTCACTTTTTTCATCAGCTTCATCTCTGCCGTAACTGCCCTGGAGTCCAATAAACAGAAGGCGTGAACCAAAAAGAGCTTTTACAATTTTAATATACTGATTAATCCATGTTTCAAGGTCTATTTGCATGTAAATAATATAGTATCAGGCAGGTGATGAATATCCCATTGCCAAAGGTATGCCTGAAGGATCTTTTCAATTGGACAAACAGTGTCACCGCCAAATTATTTAAGCCGGTTCTCTAAGTGGGGGACGTTTAAATAGGGATCGGACTACTTTTTTAAATTTTATAAAAAGAGAAAAAGTAGTTTGTCCCCGAAAATGCAACCCTGC
>CAYLVN010000529.1:0-2253 GCA_964387115.1 uncultured Fibrobacter sp. | reverse complement strand
TGCCGCCTTTTACAAGGTAGTAAAAGTTTGATTCCGGTCTTATACTGAAATCCTGGTTTGCGGCTGATACACCAAGTTTGATACCATAATCTTTTAGCAGATAATCGTTATCTGCATAAAGAAAAAATACACAGGCAAGTATCAATACCAGGGTACCGACTCTCATACTACCCTTTCAGGCCTTCCCCGCTGTTTCAATCAGCGGTTCGAGCATTCTGTCAAGATAAACTGTCCCTCTGGTTCCATTCTGCGGCTTTGGAACTGTTAAGGGTACATTGCATAGAGATGATATCACACGGGCAGCCAGCCATTCTGCCCCCGATTTCTCAAGTTCAGGAAAAACAGGATAAGGATCCAGCCCGTATGCTGCAAATTTTTGATCACCGAATTTTACGATCCCGTGTAATTCAAAGAAATCCAACCCGCACCTGCTATATACCTGTAAAGCACTGCTTTCAAAAAAGTCAGGATCAGGAATGTATTCATACTTCTCCAGATGCAAAGATCCATTGCTGAAACCCGGAGCAGTAACCAGGGCTGCCAGAATGGGTTTACCGTTTAGAATCCATACCCTCCCTGCAATGCCCTTTTCAATTTTGTAGAATATATACGGTTGAATTGTATCTGGAGAAAGCAACTGTTCCAGCTCATTTTTCCTTATAACTTTCAGCGGCGCCTGATGTTCAACACAGGACCAGTACAATTCTTCTAAACCTGCAAGCGGACTCTTTTCGATACAGCTCATCTTGTTTGTGACACAGAACCCCGCCATATCAATCCCGGTTTGCATGAACATATAAAGAGTATCGACTTTTGAATAAAATTTGCATTGACGTTCGAATTCATTCAGAAGCAGACCTTTACGGCCAAGCACTGTTAGCACAGAGTAGATTTGACTTTTCTGCTGCTGAAGAGCAGCGTAATCATCGGAAAAATAGCGGCAATTACCTTCAAGTTCCGGTGCCGGTACAATGGGAAATTCGGGCTGGATTAAACTCCAGAAACGATCTGCCGGCGCAACTTTTTGTTTATTAAACCAGACCTCTTCATTTGAAATAGTAATCGAAAGCCCCTCATCGAGCAGATTATAGACTTTACATTCTATATTCAACCTTTCAGCAATATTCTGCAGCAGGCGTACAAATCTGTTACTGCAATCTGTTAAAATCCCAAACATCTATTTTGCCTTCTCTTCCGTTCTCTTTTTATCTATCGAATTGAGACTGATGACTGACAAGAAATCTGCAAGGGCGTTGTGGTAGTTTATCTGTGCCTCCTTAAGGGCATATTCACGACGAAGATTCTCTTTACGATATGAATTATACTCGTATGCACTGATCCGTTTGAGTTTGAAAAATTCCTCAGAGATTTGAAGACGGCTCTGCGCATACTGGCAGTTGGCTTGAGCAGCCCGTACACCCTCCTTCAAATTAAGGATATTGATGCGTGAATCATGGAACCTTTTTTCATAATCTTTCTGCGCGGCCCTGAATTCATCCGACGCGATTTCATACTCTTTTGCAGCGATGCGATACTGGTAATCTGTTTCTTTAAAAGAAAGTGGCATACTGAATTGCATGCCGACCATCGAGTTCATGCCGTCAGGATTAGTCAGGGCCATCTTCACCGCTTCTACCGGCGACTTAAAGCCCAGATCCGACGAAGTAAACAGACTCAGGCTCCCTGTCAGGTCCAGTTGAATTTTGTCGGATTTTCTCAGGGATGAAAGCTGAGCCTTTGCATTCTTAAGGTTATTTTCCTGAATACGCAGCTGCGGTGCAAGACTCAGAGTTTTTTTAAGATTACCCAGGTTAAGGTATTCAGCAGTCTTTTTCTCCAGAACAGCAATTTCCTGTTCAATGCTTACATCTGATAATCTGTAGATAATCAGCGAATCACCGCTGTTTCTGAGCGCCGATACAATCGAGAGGATCTCGAAATATCCGATATTTTCAGTAGAGAGAAACCCCTGCAGTTCATTTTCCGTTGCTATCTTTTCAGAGATTGTCATCTGATTCATCGTGCTCAGTGTATTTACCTCATTAATTTGTTTCTTTGTCAACTCTATCATACTTTTGAAGAAGTGATGTTTTTCCCACGACAGATACAGATTCAAAAGGAGCATGCGAAGCCGGTTTTTCTCCTGTGCCCGGAGCATTTCGGCGCTTATTTCGAGGTTTTCAATATTGCGCTTGATATTTTTTATTTCTGTTTCGCGTGGAGAGCGGTTGCTCTGGAAAATTTTTAAAACCG
>CAYLVN010000528.1:0-2261 GCA_964387115.1 uncultured Fibrobacter sp. | reverse complement strand
AGAGCCTCAAAAAAAGAATTGTGATCACCGGTAACACCAAGCGGGATCCGATGCAGGAAGGGATCGTTATTCTAAGCCACAATGGCAACGATCCTCAACTGATCTCTTCAACCCTCAATACTATAGCCGATAAATTCGTGGAGAGAAATCTCAATTTTAGGAAGAGAAAAACAAGTGATGTGATGAAAGCCCTTCACACTCAGCTCCAGGCCGCATCATCACAGCTTCTCTTTGATGAAAACCGGATCAGGGCATTTAAAGAGGAAAACCCCAATGTGGGACTTGGGATAGAAGCGCAGAACGCGGTCTCCAATATCACCATGCTGGAAACTAAGAATATGAATATCATCACTGAGATAGATGAGGCAAAAGAGCTTATAAACAGGTTCGAGGTGAGTGCAGGCAGTGACGATGCCGATCAGGTTACCAGTGAAGCGCTCCTGTTTCTCTCATCACGCAAGATACCCGGCGCGATAATTCTTCAACAGGACTTTAACAACCAGCTCCAGCAGAAGATGTCCCTGAAAGCAAACCGTTATTCGCCCGATCACCCCATGGTCAAAGAGGTTCAGTCAAAGATCGAGGCTTTAAAGGCCAAAACCGTGCCTCTTATACGGGACTTCATTAAAAAGCTTGAGGCCGAGATGGCTCTGGCAAGAACTCAGAAGTCAACCACCATGAATCAGCTCCAGAGACTTCCGCAAAAAGAGATGCAGCTTGCAGCACTGACCCGCCAGCAGGAGATCAATTCTGAGATCTACACAAACATATTGAGCAGATATAACCAGGCAAAAATCGCCGATGAAACCGAAGTGGCTGACATTTACATAATGGACTATTCCGTGCCCCCCGAGGATGCATCCGCGAGAAAAGAGCTCATGAAACTCCTTGCCATAGGGCTTCTGGTGTGTTTACTGATCGCTTTCGGCCCGGCAGTGGCTTTTGACTTCCTTGATAGAAGAGCACGTTCCGAGGAAGACCTGAAACGGTTTATGTCATATCCGATTCTGGAGACAATTCCTGTAATAAACGCACCCAAAGAGAAGAGAAAACGCAAATCAAATGTAAACACGACGGCTTCGGTTGACCCCAAGCTTCTTGCTATGGGACCGTTTGTGACCTATGTACACGAAATTTTCCGTTCTCTTCGTGCAAAGCTCAATTACCGCCTTGACGGCAAAGAGGCAAGATCCATACTTGTCACAAGTCTCGATTCCGGTGAAGGGAAATCCCTCATTTCATCAAACCTGGCGATCATGATGGCCCAGCAGCACATCCCCACACTGCTCATCGATGCCGACATGCGCAGAGGGAAACTCCACGCCTCTTTCGCCCATGAACAGTACCCCGGCCTCTCGGACCTCCTGATGAATCAGAATCAGCTTACAGAAGAGATAGTGCAGTACTCCATAAGGCTTACAACCTATCCTAATCTTTACCTGCTTACCTCTGGAACACCTCTTGAGAACCCGACAGAACTTCTTACCCGGCCAAGGTTCAAAACGCTTCTTAAGTGGGCTCAAATGAAGTTCAGCGCGGTCATCGTGGATTCTCCACCGCTTTCACCTGTTACCGATCCGATAATTATCAACGAACAGGTATGCGGCTCCATACTGGTTGTGCGGGGAGGAAAGACAAATACCGCTGCTCTTAACAAAGTGGTAAACGAGTATCCGAATTTCAAGCAGAAAATTTTAGGTCTGGTGCTTAATGGAATCGATAATGTTTCGAGAAATAAAAAATACAACGCATATTACTACCGTTGCACAAAGGAGCCTCAGCAGCTTCTTTTGACCTCGGATGTAAAAAATTCTGCTGATGTTTCATCACGAAGCTGAGTCTCTTCACCTCTTCCCAGGAAGCGGCTTTTTTGTAAGCTTATCCGACAGCTCTATTCCTAACCTTACACCATTTCCCTGCCGGAGGCTTCATACTCTACCAGGATGCCAAGGTTGCGCAATGGCATGCTTATTGCTGGATTAACGTTCACCTAATTTGAATAATGGAGATGTAAATGAATCGTTTGATTTCTTGTGCGTTAGCTTCGGTAGCACTTCTTTCAGTAACAGCGAGTGCCTCACTTGTAGATATCACCTCGCGGTTTAATGTCTTTGTAGCGGAAGATTTTGAGAGTATCAGTGATGCCGCGGGGCGCATTGCCGCAGGCGGGGACGTCACAGTCTCTCCTTATACCATTGGCGGGGCAACAAACGACGGTATCGATCACAATTATTCTCTTATAAGCGGCGGGAGTGTGACTT
>CAYLVN010000527.1:0-2263 GCA_964387115.1 uncultured Fibrobacter sp. | reverse complement strand
TGTACACAGAGCTGCACCAGCTATCCCTGTCCCGACATGATAAATCACGCATATTTCTGGAACAACAGGATCGGCACTACACCTGTAAACCCGGTCAACGGCTGTTCAAATTATATCAAACTTGACAGAGATTACTTCAACTCTGAAATGCCTGATTACAAGCCTTATACCTACCCCCACCCCTTAACACAAAAAGGAGAGGATTTCCAGACAGAAGCCATAAATGAAATATCTCATTCAGGATTTTCGCTTTCCGCAAGCATGCTCAAGGGATCGGCTTCGATCTCACTTCAAATGAGCGAAAAGGCTCCTGTAAAAGTTTCCGTTTACAGCGCGAATGGCGTACTTGTAAAGGAACTTGCAAATGAGGTTAAATCAGCCGGAACCCACTCATTCAGCTGGGATGCCGCAGATAATCCCGGTGGCATCTATATCATCAAAGCATCTGTTGGAGACGCACAGAAAAGTTTTAAACTGTTCAGATAAACCGTTTTTTATTTCCCGCCTTTGCCCTCCTTTCCCCAAAGGAGGGCTCTCTTCCTCACCAGGCCGCAACAAATTATATTAGTCACAAGTCACAAGTCACAAGTCACAAGTTGCAAGTTGCAAGTTAAGAATAAGATTTATAAAGGGTACATTTTCCCTGAGCTATTGTGCGATTCTTTCCTGTTTTCTAATTTTTTATTTTTTCCCCTGGCCCGAGTTGCCATTTAGAGTTAATTGAAACGTGTCAAATTGTCTGATCAGCCTGAAGGGCTGAACTATTACAGCGAAGGGCAACGCCCTGGGAATTGCAACGCCCTGAAAATTGAAAATGTCAAAAATCACGTTCCGGTAGAGACGTCCGGCCGGACGTCTCTCTGCCATTACGGAATCATGAATCGCATGTCAATTTCCTGTCATAATTGGTAATTCTCTATTCTCTTTTTTCACAAATCACAATAAATAAAATGAAGCAATCATTATTTGAAAGCCTGACAGGCCGTTTTCTTGACGGGACACCACTGGAGACACTGGGGAACAGGGCGCGGCATATCAATTCCGTCATGGATCATCTCTCCAGAATGTTCAACACCAGACTTGGCAGCATTTCACACGTCCCCGACTACGGACTTCCCGATATCTCAGAGATCTACCGTGATATGTCTCACGGACTTGAGCGACTGCAGAAAGCAATCAGGAATACAGTTCTCAGATATGAGCCCCGGCTTATCAACCCGGTAATTCGCTACCGTGAATCAAAAACAGATACAGGCAGGCTCATCTTTATAATCAGCGGCCAGATCAGGGGTGGAGAACCGGTACAGTTTAAGACAAGCTTTACAGGGACCGGAAATTCCCTGATATCTGCCATCAGAAACAGAAACGGGGAGAATGAGCAGGTATGATACAGAAATATTTCGAAGAGGAACTTCTTTACCTATACGAATCAGGGAAGGAATTCGCCCGGATTCATCCTGAAACCGCCAGGTTTCTTGACATCGATGCAGTCGGTGATCGTGACCCTTACGTTGAGAGGCTTTTCGAGGGGTTTGCGTTTCTTTCAGGACGGATCAGGGAAAAGCTGGACGATTCTTTTCCCGAGCTCACAGAAGGCCTCGTAAATATGCTCTGGCCACAGTTTCTTCATGAAATTCCGTCTTTGTCAATTGTCCAGTTCAAACCACGCAAGGGCCACCTTCAGGGGACACGCCTTCTCCCCAGAGGCTCAGAGCTCCTCTCGGGCCCTGTGGGACCCGATTATGTACCATGCAGATTCACCACGACACAGGAGATTGCCCTCAATCCTATATCTCTTGATTTCATAAAAAAGAGTTGTGACAGTAACGGCAGGACCGAGCTAACCCTCTATTTCAAAGTAGATCACGGGGTCCAATGGGAAAAAATGCAGCTCGATCCTCTCCGGATCTTTATTCATGCTGAACACTCAACCGCAGTTTCTCTTCACGAATTTATCTGCCGTCATGTCAGAGAAGCTTTTCTGGTCATAGATGAAAACAACCACGCAATCGTTCAACCCCGAATCACCGGATTCTCTCCTCTTCAGTCAATTGCTCCTGATGACCCTTCAGAGTTCAGAAGCAAAAGACTGCTTCTTGAGTACTTTGTTTTCCCGGAAAAATTCATGTTTTTTGACATTACAGGGATAGACTTTTCGGAACTTCCGGAGAGCGCGGATTGCAGCTTTTCAGTAAAATTCACTTTTGATTGTGATATACCGCAATCAAAAGTGATCGAAACCGGTACATTTCGCCTTTTCTGT
>CAYLVN010000526.1:0-2274 GCA_964387115.1 uncultured Fibrobacter sp. | reverse complement strand
GGCGCACAGGTGATCAGAAGTATTATGTCTCCGATGTGAGCAAGTTTCAAAAGTTGACAGGTTGGGAAATAAAAACCGGTACATCCGAGGGGGTTTCAAAGCTCTACCGCTGGATAGTCGAATCCCGCATAAAAGAGACGGCTTTGAACGAGACAAGAGAGCGAATCTTATAAGAGATAGGGGATGCGGGGAGGATCTGATAACCGCAGATGAGCATTTAAACGTTACACTCAAAAGCGGCTTTTCAGCACCGACGTCACGGGTCGTTCATGCCGTTGAATAACGGCATCCAGGAAATGGTTGGAGTGAGAGAAGATGGTTTCCGGCTTTCGCCGGAATGACGGATCTCGGCTGTTACGTCACTCACAGAAGTAACTTTTTTAGCACTACCGTCACGGACGTCATGCCGTTGAAAAACGGCATCCATCTGAAAGTCCTGAGAATGAAAAAGAGGTTTCCGGCCTTCGCCGGAATGACGGAGGGGGAAGGGAATAGTTTCCGGCTTTTACCGGAAACGACGGAGTGGAAAGTTATGACACAGGGGGGCTGATACTTTGGAGAAAGGAATCATGGAGGCTGCAGTTTGTGAGTCGCCTGGTAAGATAGGCTTTAGAAGCATGCCTGTTCCGGATGTTACCGAAGGCAATGTGCTTGTAAAGCTCGAAGGGTGTGGGGTCTGCGGATCGAATCTTCCTTTGTGGGAGGGGCGGCCCTGGTTTAAGTATCCTCTGGAGCCAGGGGCACCTGGCCATGAGGGGTGGGGCAGAGTTGAGCGGGTGGGGTGTAATGTAAGAGGGGTAAAAGAGGGAGATCGGGTTGCGTTTCTCTCTTCCCATGCATTTGCCAGGTACGATCTGGTTCCTGCCGATTCTCTCATTGTGCTTCCACCGGAGCTTGATAAGGTACCGTTTCCGGGTGAGCCTCTGGGATGCGCGATGAATATCATTAACAGATGCGATATCAGAAAAGGACAGAATGTAGCCGTAGTGGGTGCCGGTTTCATAGGGACGCTTCTCATTTCGCTGGCTGCTAAGAGAAAAGCGACTGTGCTGGCGCTTTCACGCCGTCGGTCATCTCTTGATATTGCTCGTAACTTCGGGGCTTCTGCTGTCATACCTCTCACTGAGGATCAGGAGGTAATAGATGCGGTCGGGAGTGTGACAGGAGAGAGATTTTGTGACCGGGTCATAGAGGCTACCGGTTATCAGTGGCCGCTGGATATCGCGGGTAAAGTTGTCAATGAAGGCGGGAGGCTCATAATCGCCGGGTATCATCAGGACGGATTGCGGTCTGTAAACATGCAGCAGTGGAACTGGAAGGGGATCGATGTGATAAATGCGCATGAGCGCAAGACAAGCAGGTATGTAGAGGGTATGAGGGATGCGGCAGGAGCGATTCTGACTGGTGAGCTGGACCCGACTCGATTGTACACGCATCTATTTCCTCTTGAGCAGCTTTCATCGGCTTTTGAAGCCCTCAGGACCCGCCCGGAGGGGTTTGTAAAGGCGCTGGTGACCTTATGAGGGCGCAGGTGAAGGCAGATCCGCTTCGGCTGGGGTTTCTGGGTGTGGGGTGGATCGGAAGGAACCGGATGGATTCTCTTGTATCAAGCGGTATCGGTTATCCGACCGCTGTGGCCGACATTTCCAGAGAGTCAGCAGTGGCGGTGGCCCGGGAAGATACTCTGGTGCTGGGATCTATTGAGGAGCTGGTAGGGTGTGAAGGTCTTGACGGAATAGTGATCGCCACACCCAGTGCGCTTCATGCGAATCAGGCAGTTAAAGCGCTTGAAGCAGGGTTCCCGGTATTCTGCCAGAAGCCTCTGGGGCGCAATGCAGAAGAGGTGCGGGGTATTGTGGGTGCCGCCAGGAGAGGGGATCTTCTTCTTGGGGTTGACATGTCGTACCGTTTCATGGAACCGGTGCGTATCGCCAGGGCACTTCTGGAGAGGGGAGCTATCGGGAGAGTTTACGCGGTGGATACGTTTTTTCACAACGCTTATGGTCCGGACAAGGCCTGGTTTTACGATCCTGAGCTCTCAGGTGGAGGTTGTGTAATCGATCTGGGGATACATCTGGTGGATCTTGCGCTCTGGTTTTCGGGGTTTGCGCCTGTTACAGATGTTAAAAGCTGCCTTTACAGGCAGGGAAAAAGGATAAAGGGCGGGTGCGGGGAGGTGGAGGATTATGCCTCTGTGGGGATAGATCTGGGAGGCGATATCCACATAAATATGGCCTGTTCCTGGAAACTTTCTGCGGGATGTGATGCGCTTAT
>CAYLVN010000525.1:0-2275 GCA_964387115.1 uncultured Fibrobacter sp. | reverse complement strand
CGATGACACCTGGTATAAATCGATGAATGACACGGCTCGTGCTCTGGATCCTACCAGATTGACACATGGCGTTCGTTTCAGCAAGGGGAAAGACCCTGCATACCGTTACGAAGATATCTGGACACAGAATTTTTACTTTCCCGGTGCGGATCCTCCTGAGATTCCATTTATCACAACAGAATTCGCAGGTCATACAATCGTCAAGCAGGCTCACTCCTGGGATGATGATCATATATTGATCAACCAGATCACAGATAATTCCTATGGCCATGCTACCGGGCACAATGCAAGTTATGCATCAGACAGGTGGGCTGGTCTTGTGGGGTGGTGCGCTTTCGATTACAATTCGCCTCACAGAAACTCTACCTACAGCGATACAGGCAGAAATTATATGGGATATGTCTCTCCTCACGGCGTATCAAATATTTTCCGTCTTCCGAAAATGGCCGCCTATTTTTATCAATCGCAAAGAGATCCATCCCTTTACGGTCCTATGGTACATATCTGCAATCACTGGACCCCCAAATCTCCGGGCAAGGTTCTTGTGGTCAGTAATTGTCAGGAAGTAGAATTATACCGGAATGAAGTTTTAATCAGTAAAATCAAGCCTAATCTTTACACCAGTCTGCCGTATCCATGTTTTCAATGGGCCGGAGTTTCCTTTGAGCCCGGAGAGTTGAAAGCAATCGGATATATCGGTGGTGTGAAGGCTGCCACTCATATTGTAAAAACCCCCGGAGAACCTGTCGGATTGACCCTTGTGCCCGACACAAATGTTTTATACCTGGGTGGTGATATGACCAGAGTTGTAGTTACGATGGTTGATCAGCATGGACAGATTTTACATGCCAGTGACGACAGCGTTACTCTGGGGGCAAACGGGGCCGGGGATTTCCTTGGAGAAACCAGAACTGCGCTTGAAGCCGGTCAGATGGCTTTTTATGTTAAAACCAGAGCTTTACAGACTGGTGCTATAACATGTCAGGCAAGTTGTCGCGGTTTCAACGCAACTGCCAGTATAATGGTTGTGGAGGATCCCGGGATTACTGCTGTCAAACACGGGCCGGTGATCAAATCTGGAGATGCTCAAAAAAAGAGTGGATACTACAGGTTTTATGGAAACCGCTTTATCGTTCCATCATGGGCAATAAAGGATGTTTCGCTCAGGTTGTTTGATTGCCAGGGAAAGCTTATCTTTAAAAGCAGTAATCCGGGCCGGATTCTGGATCTTGAAAAAATCGGTGTATCCCCTGGCGTGCATATTGTAACTATCACCGGCAATTCAATAAAGAAAAGTATCCGGTAAACGAATTTGTTGAAATGGGATTGACAATTAACATTTGAAAAAAATCAGAATGCATCTGATGATATTTTATTAATGCAGTTTAATTTGAGGAAATGAAATGAGAAGTAATCTGCAAAATGAGACCAGAGTATCTTACAACAGGTTTTGGACTCCAGCGGGTCTGGCTGAGGTATACATTACAATTACAAGCAGGGATGATGCCACTGTTGAAGAAGCTTTAGAAGAGATCAAAGATGCTTATGTTTCTCAGGCTGATGATCTGAATCTGGACAGGAACACTATTCAGTTTACGCGTGTTTATCTCAGTGATACAGCGAATCAATATCAAACGCTTTTGAAATCTGACCTTTACAATGTACTGCAGTCAGGTGCTGTATCTGTAATAGAACAGAAGCCTCTTTTTGGACCGGTGTCAATTATTTCCTATCATGTCAAAGATGATACCGGCAGTCTTAGAAAATACAACGTAATTACAGATCCGGAGAGTCCGTTTCAGAGTGTGCTGACCAATATGAATAATTACAGTCTTCTCTGGACTGCCAATTGTACAGGGCATGGCTCAGGCAGTCAAATGCAGACTGAAAGTCTCTTCTCTGAGCTCTCGGCCACACTTCAGAAGTACAGGATGAGTTTGAGAGAGAACATGGTCCGGACCTGGATTTATGTAAGAGATATCGACAACAATTACAAGGGAATGGTTATTGCCCGACGAGAGATGTTTACTTCTATTGGACTTACAAATGAAACCAGATACATTGCCAGTACCGGTATTGAGGGAAAGGCTATCGAAACCGAGTCGCTTGTAACTTTAGATTCTCTTTCGATAGGGAACATCAAAGAAGAGCAGATTGTAAGGATGGAAGCTCCGGAGAACCTTTCCTCTACAATTGTCTACGGTGTCACATTTGAACGTGGATTAAGAATCCGTTTTGGAGACAGATCTCACCTTCACATATCTGGAACAGCAAG
>CAYLVN010000524.1:0-2287 GCA_964387115.1 uncultured Fibrobacter sp. | reverse complement strand
CGGGTAGAATATTCCTCTCCCGGCCCCTTTTTAAATCAACTTTTTCAATCGAACTGTCTGCAGGTTATTACTTGCTTTTTCCGATAAAACGGTAAACAATGGCTCCCAGTATACCGCCGATAATGGGAGCGACCCAGAACAGCCACAACTGTTTAATTGCCCAGCCACCCGCAAAGACCGCCACACCTGTACTTCTGGCAGGATTGACAGAGGTATTGGTGACAGGAATACTGATCAGATGAATCAGTGTAAGGCAAAGACCTATGGCAATAGGCGCGAATCCCGCAGGAGCCTTTTTGTCGGTTGCTCCCATAATGACCAGAAGAAACATCATGGTCATCACCACTTCGCAGACCAACGCAGAAAGCAGTGTGTAGCCGCCCGGGGAATGTTCGCCGTAACCATTCGATGCGAATCCGCCTGAGAGATCAAAACCGGCTTTACCCGAAGCAATAAGAAAAAGAACGCCTCCTGCCACGATTGCTCCAGCGACCTGTGAGATGATGTAAGGTATTAGTTCTCTGGCCGGGAAACGTCCTCCCGCCCATAATCCAATAGATACAGCTGGATTTAGATGACAGCCTGAAATGTGACCGATCGCATATGCCATTGTCAGAACGGTAAGCCCGAACGCAAGCGCTACTCCGGCAAAGCCTATTCCAAGGTCTGGAAATGCTGCCGCTAATACTGCACTGCCACAACCGCCAAGAACGAGCCAGAATGTTCCAAAAAACTCAGCTGTGTACTTTTTCATGCCTGATTCCTTTGTGAAATAGTAAAAAGAGATTTGAATTTTACAGTCTGTTTACGAACAACCAAGTGTGATTTATCCTCCTTTTTAATGTTATTAATGGTTGATTACAGTATTACATCAGATATACGTTTCGGGAATACACATGTCAAGTAAAAAAATCAAGTTGATGTTTTCAGCCGGATCATCTTACTTATCCAGCCTCAGGAACAAAAACCGCCAATATAAATCAAAAAATGCGCAAAATAAAGAAACAGGTTATATTTAAGGAGTAACATTATTCTGGTGCTTTTTTTCCAAGGAGTGAGATTGAAACCTGGAAGCAGATTCGCGGCAGTTCTGGGACTTGTTATCTGCTTGTTTTGTACTGTTTCTGCATCGCAGCAATACAACGTTCAGAAAGATATCAATGATTTCTTCAACTCGCTGAGGGGTTCGTTTTCAAGGCTGGCGGGTTCTTCGCAACTTAAAAGCACCAGACTCAAGGACGCAGAGATGCTGTTTATAGCCACGATGAAGAAAAACAGGGCTTACTACAAGCTTCTGAGGATTAATTCAGAAGGAAAAGTGATCTCTGAGGCAACCAGGGGCAAAAAGGTGACAAGGCCTATGCGTGACATCTCTTCTCAGAGGTGGTTCGGGAAAGCCAGAGATAAAAGGGAGGAGTATTATTCCTTGATTAAAGATAAAGAGAGGGGGAGGTATTACCTTCTCTGGTGCAGACCGGTAATAAAGGATAACCACTTTGTAGGAGCAATTGCGGCGGAAATCGATCTGTGGGACAGCTTTCATGAGTACTCAAACAGAGTCTATTATCCTTTTTTGATAAAGCTTAAAAACAGAGGCCTTTTTTCACATAAATGGAGAAACAGCTTTACTTACGAAAAGAGACCTCTTCAGATCCCCGGAACAGATGATATTTCGGTGCTGTATATCCCTGAGATAAAGGACGGATCACCATTGCCAAAACTTAAAGATCCTGCTGAGGAGATAATTTCTCTTGAACCGGATCAGGGAATGGGTGGAATGTCTGTTCCATGGATTCTTATATTGTCAATATTGACGGTTTTAACTGTATCCGGACTGGTTGTATTTGTATTAAAGAGGAAAAATAAAGTTAAAGAAAGTGATACCTGACATATACACAAGGGATCGGTGTAATTTACTTTGATACTGTCTATAAAACCGTGATCTCTTAAACGCCAATCGTTTACCTCAGCACCCCTGACGGCCTCTGCCGCTTTAAATATTTCTTTTTCTCCGGAGCAGGATTTTAAACCGCTGAAAGCACCAAAGTAGAAGAAAATTGATCTCGTGGGGCATTCCTTTTGCTATAACCTGACTTATGTACCCGGGAAGGGATGAAGTGCGCTTACCTTATATCAGAATGGTTTGGACAGTGCAGGGGTGAAAAAAACGATGGGCCGGGGAAAAGAGATCGACAGTTCGATAATAGAGGAGCGGGAGAGGTATAGGGAATTACTGGAGGAGCTGCGTACAATTATTCCAGGTGTACAGGTTTTACTGGCTTTTCTA
>CAYLVN010000523.1:1293-2304 GCA_964387115.1 uncultured Fibrobacter sp. | reverse complement strand
TCCTGATCGCAGAGTCGGAGTACAGCTGCAGGAAAATATTGCTATGGTACTCCAGTATCATCAGAGACAACACGGCAGAGAAAGTATCCCGATCGTTTTATCCATAGTAATAGGCCTGGGTCAATCAGTATGGGATACAGGAATCCAGCCAGTCTACCACTTTGTCCCTTACGAAAAGCATAGGCGTATTTTTCCTGATCTTCGATTTACCGTTATCGACCTCTCTGCAATTACAAATGACCAGATCAGGGGGGTTGCTTATCTCAGGATTCTTTTTCTTACCCTCAAATATATCCATAATCCCGGATTGCCTGAGAAAATCAAGGATATAATCGTAATATTTAAGGAGCTCAATGATGATCCTGAGGCCCCCGAGTATTTTAAAGTACTAATGAAATACCTTGAGGGGACTACAAAGGAGAACCTGTTTCTTAAGTTACAGGATAAGATAAAGAGAACCCTGAATGAAGGGGGCGACCAGATGTCCAGGTTACTTGAAGGCGTTTTAGAGGATATCATTAAAAAACGATTAGAGGAAACTGCTGCTAAAAGCAGGCAGGAAGGCAGGCAGGAAGGTTGGCGGGAGGGACTGAAAATAGGAGAAGAAAGAGGAATTAAACAGGGCATAGAGAAGGAAAAGAGAATCAGCACTTTGGAAATTGCAGGTAGGATGATTTCTAATGGTTTGAATGATGAAATTACCAGTAAGGTTACCGGTCTTACTCTGCAACAAGTACAAAAGCTGCGAAATGGTGGGGGGGCACAAGGAATGTGACCCAAAGAGATGTTGAGGTTATCAGGCATTTGCTTCTGTTTTCTCTGCATCTCCGGCGATAACGCCACTTCGCGGAATGAATCGTTTGTCGGACCAGATCAGAGGCATACTTTTAAGAGGAAAATAAAATCAGCCCGGAATTTCCCTCAATAGGCTGTACCTGTTCTCATTCTGGAGCAGGTCCGCATTCGCCAGTTTGCCGGCAGGATCAAGTATGCAAACCCGGTCTTTTGCCC
>CAYLVN010000523.1:0-1283 GCA_964387115.1 uncultured Fibrobacter sp. | reverse complement strand
GACTGCAGTGTAGATAAGTTGTCTTGTCACCGGCATTGCGGAACTATCCGGAACAAGGAGCATTATTTCTCTGAACTCTGACCCCTGGGATTTGTGAACGCTTATGGCATAGGCTTCATCCAGACCGCTTATCCGCTCTACCGGTACTTTGATGACCCCTCCCCTTACCGGAAAGCAGCCGTAAACATTGTCACCGTCTTCAAGAATAACCCCCAGATCTCCATTGTAGAGCTCTAAGCCGCCCCCTTGGTTGCGATTGACAATAACAGGCTGCCCGTCATGCCACATTCTGTTTTTTGGAATACCCTTATGGCTGCGGAAAAGAAAATCGCAGATAGAGTTAGCCCTGTTACGCCCGAATCTGCCTTCATGAACGCAGCAGAGGATTCTCCTGCTCTCAATCACACTTCTTAACTTAACAGATAACAGAGGACCTGAAACTTCAGAATCTGTCAACTCCGGGCGTATCTCATTTTTCCAGACTTCATAACTGTCCTTCAGAAACCTTCCCATCCACTCGCCTGTCATCTTTTTAAGCTCAGCTTCCGCATCACCGCTCTTATTCAGCTCAATACCCCTGTACTCAACAGAATCACTGCTCTCAATATTGCTCATACTGCCATCGTCTTTACTTCTCTGGAGTATCTGCTCCCACCATTTTAGAATTCGCTTGTCGGAACGGTAATTTTCAGAAAGGAAGACAACATGGTCAACCATAAGACTCGAAGATGTCGTAAGGGTTGACAGAAGATTTTTTTTGGTGTCAGACTGTTCAAGTCCTGATATGATTTTTTCCGCTACGGTGAGAAAGTTATTCGACAATGATGCCTTTTCTGCTGATGCTGCCAGTCCGGAGGTAAGATCACCCAGAACCGCACCGGCATCGACTGGAGGAAGCTGATCCATGTCACCCACAAGCACCAGACGACTCTCAGGAGAGAGGGAATTCACCAGCCATGCAAATAGACGCATATCGACCATACTCACTTCATCAACGACTATGAGCCGGTATGGAAGATGATTATCGTTAGTATAACGAGGCCTTCCGCTTTCGCTTATACCCAGTAATGAGTGAAGTGTGCGGGCTTGAACAGATGAAAACGGATCATCATCCGCAAGATCACGTGTAACCGCTTCATGCAGCCTTGCCTTGGCCCGTCCGGTAGGCGCGCATAAAACCACTGAATCTGATGGTATATGGTAGTATTCACAGATAGCCCTGATGACAAGGTGAACAACCGTACTTTTTCCTGTACCCGGGCCGCCGGATATGATCGAAAACC
>CAYLVN010000522.1:229-2306 GCA_964387115.1 uncultured Fibrobacter sp. | reverse complement strand
TACAATATGGATATCGGCGTGCTATATCATTACGCAGGCATGTACGACTCCAGCACTTTTTACCTGAACCGGGCCGCTGAGATCTATAGTGAGCTTTTCACCCGCTCGGTAACCAATGAGGCCGCTGCTATAATGATCAATGACAACGTCCGTCCATACCGCAGCAAACCCTACGAACTCACTATGATACACCAGCTTCTGGCTTTCAACTTCCTTGCCCTGGGTGATAATGACGGGGCACTGGTTGAGACCCGGCGGGCACAGCTCCTCTTTGATGAGCTTGAAAGAAAAAATCGGGAGGACAATAAATACAGCTCTGATGGCATGTTTCATTATGTATCGTCAATAGCTTATGATGCGGCAGGGGAAACTGACAATTCCATGATCTCTCTTTATAAAGCCGTTCAGGCTTTCCAGAGAGGACCTGTTACTCTTCCGGGGCCAATAGGAGAATTTGCCTACTACATGTTCAATAAGAACGACAGGCCCGATGATAATGTAAGTCTTGATCTCAAGCCGCAAGCATCCGGAAGTGAGATTTTTAAAAATAATTCATCGGAGATAATCTTTATCGGGTACGCCGGAAGAGGGCCCGCGCTCGATGAATCGATATGGGCCGGCACATATGTCAAAGATGGCATGCTTGTAGTCAATCACACAAACCCTGACGGCTTAACGGAAACCATATCTACGACTGCTCCGACCATTGCAGAGAGTGAGATGAGAAAGGCCGGAAAGGGAAAAAAGACCGATTCCGGAACTACATTTCACATCAAATTCGCACTCCCGACCCTCAAGACATTTCCTTCTCAGACCAGCGATTTTTCTATCCGCTGCAGTGGAACCAGCAGAAACTATTCATCGATTATCATTAATGACCTTGAAAAACAGGCACAGAAATACCTTGATGATTCAAAAAATGCAAATCTGGCTCGCACTGTAGTGAGAGTTGTCCTGCGGACAATTACCGCGCAGAAGGCAAAGGAACAGGTGAAAACCGATAACCCTCTTGCAAACCTGCTCATAAACGTCGGCACCGATGTGCTTGCTGATCAGATGGAGAGAGCGGATACAAGAACCTGTTTTCTTCTCCCCAGAACCATTCAAATCGCAAGGATACAGGTAAAGCCCGGAACCTATTCCTTAGATGTGGATGCACGGGGTAAATCAGGAAACATTGTAGAATCAAAAACAATCAATGATATTACAGTAAAGTCGCATCAAAAAACATTTGTATTTTACTCTTCATTCAGATAAAAAGGATGATTGCTCTAATGGCACATGATAAACAGGAAACGCTTTTGTTTTTTGTTTGATTTTATATTGTGCGAAGATGTATTGTTCTTATTTCTGCATGAAAAGCAGCCCATTTTTTAACACTTATAGATCCGTTTTAAACGGATGAGGAGGTTTTGTATGAATAAACTGCTTTCACTTTCAGCAGTTGCGGCTCTTCTTGGTCTTGGTCTGGTTGGTTGCGAGCTCAATCCGCTTGAGGTCGATGATGACGAAGTAACAATCAAGTCACTGACTGGCTTTACTACAATGAATGCTGGATCTGACTACTATGTAACAGCAGAAATTGATGGCAATGTGGCTCTCAGTGCCGTTAATGTTACCATCGAAACTACTGCTGGCGCAAACGCAACCTCTATGTTTACTATTACACCACAGGGTATTGATCTTGCTGATTTTGAAGACCTGGATATCAAGAAGACCGGTGGTGATATGTATATTAAGATCACTCCGAAAGCAGATGCGTGCAATGGTAGCTATACTATCACACTGACTGCTGAAGCCGGTGAAGCATCCAGCAATAAATCAGATGATTTCACAGTTGCCGGCGGAAAAGATTGTTCAGAGACAGATGTTGCTACTGGTACAGTCACTCTTGGTGGCCACTCACATGCAACACGGGGAAGCTCTGTTGATCTCGACAATGGTGAAGTTATGCTTGCCAATGCTGCAAAAACAGCCGGATCCGGTGTTGATATCGTTTACACCTACTCTTCAAAAACCCCTGCAGGACCTGTTCTGATGTCACCTGCTTATGCAAAGAGCACCAGTGGTATCTCCG
>CAYLVN010000522.1:0-219 GCA_964387115.1 uncultured Fibrobacter sp. | reverse complement strand
AACCTGGTCAAGCCCCAATGCGACAAAGTTCCATGCCGTAGATGTTGATTTCGACGATGTGGAAACAGCAGAGGAAATCGCAGATCTGTTTGTTGCAGCTGATGCTGATGCAGATGGCAAGTTATCGGTTGCTGTTGGTGATGTTATTGTTGTTAAGACAGACGAAGATGCATATGTTCTGTTGGAGATGACGACTGTTTCTACTGATGCAGCAGGAAC
>CAYLVN010000521.1:0-2310 GCA_964387115.1 uncultured Fibrobacter sp. | reverse complement strand
CACCTCTTTCACCGCAGCTTTCACCTGCGGCAAAACGTTCTCGAGGCTGAAGTCCTCATCGAAGATCTGCTCCAGCTTGAAGCCCAGATGGCCGCCGGCTTTGGGGCCTTCCAACACCACCAGGTCCGGAACCCGGTGGAAATTGTCCGCCCAGTGGTTGAGCACGATCTTTGCCGCCCGGCTGGAACTGACTATGATCCCGATCTTGGTCCTGGTGTTTTGCAGGTAGGCGAGGGTCATGGTGCTGGGTACCTTGAGGGGCAGGCCCGCGCCCAAAAACACAATGTCCGCCTCAGCCTCAAAGGCGGCCTTGATCATTTCATCAAAATCCGAGATCGCCAGCATGATGTTCACCCCGATGATCCCGCTGGTTTCGCGGCGCGCGGCCTGTATTTCCTGTTTGAGTGCGGCCGCGTTGGCCTCTTTGTAAGATTTTCCCGCCTGGGAATGCAGGATGCCCAGGCCCACTGAAGACAGGTGCAGGTGCAGACACACATTCCTAAGAATATGCATTATTTCATAAGCTTGGGGGATTACCTTGTTTTACAGAATATAAGTAATATGGGTATTATTATTTTCAGGAATTCTATATGGGGTTTACCGGATGCTTGCCGACAACAAGCACAAGAAGAATTAGGAGCTGTGGGTCTCTCTACTCTTAATTAGGGACGTAGCGCTTGCGTTATTGTAGAATAGGTTAAAAGGATATCACTTCAATACCAAAACTGGCCGCTAAGTGTTTTTAGTATAACAAGCTTCTCCCGCTTGTCGGGACCAAGCAGTTCGCGCACTGAGGATTTTTCTTCATGAACGGTTCGTGTGCGATTGATTCTGGATGTAATATGAAGATCGTATTGTGAATAAAACTGGCCCTCTTTTTGAGCTGGTGTAATCTGCAAATTTGTTATCTTATAGGAGATCTGATCGAAAACCCTGAAATTTCTCCTGAGGTTTTCTTCAAGATCAAGAATCGTACTACCATCCTGAGAGTTCCAGTTATTGCTCAAAAGAGCATATAACCCATGTTCATTCATGTTTTCATACGCTTTAGCAAACCTGTCATAAAAATCCTTTACATCATCAACCCCGGCTCTGGATGCAAGCTTTTCAAATTCATCTTTCCTGTACTCAAGACTTTCAATTATCCGGTCGAGTTTCTCTCTCAGTTCATTATATTTATCAGGCGCGCTCCCACCCCCTCTATAAATATCGAGTAGTGTCTCGTTGATTTTTGGAAATAACTCTGAAGTGTTGTAGTCTTTAATAAACTGATCTATTTGTGCAATATGGGATGCTTCGTTGTTGGATGTTATTTCAGCTTCGTAAATCTTTTTCCCTCTGTTAACAAATTCCTCCAGCGGTGACAGCAGCGGACTTAATTTATTTAGGCCGGCACTGATTCTTTGTTGATTATTTCGTTCCAAAGCAGCATTGGCTTCCTCAAGTGCATCCCTGACTCTATTGTAAAAAGCCATATATGCCTGACCCAAAGCAAAATCAAAATCAGCACTGTTAAGCTTAGGCAGGATAAAAGTAGTCCCGTATAGATCCCAATATACATTTCCTTCTGAAATCTTTTTAACACTGACAGGTCCAGTTGCGAGTACAGTGCTCCATGTAGCCACATTTGGATCCTTGACAAATGCCTGAAGGACTTTTTCTGCTTCACCTAAATGTGCAAGTGTTACAGGTCTCATAGAATTAATTGTAACTGAGCTTTCCTCCTTTTGGGTAAGAACAAAATTTTCGACAGGGTACACTGGAAGTTTCTCGACCTGATCGATAAAAGTATCAAAAGCAGTTTTTAAAGCGGGAAAACTGGACGCACCAAATTCATTAAGCTTAAGACGATCGAATTCAGATTTCAATTTATTTTTCGTGCTGTTTTTAAATGATTCTGTAATGTAGTGATATTGAGTACCGCCTAAAACCAAAGCAGCCCTGATCTTTTCACGAAAGATATCTTCGATAGAAACATTTACCTTAAACTCCAAATGTCCCCTTGGTACTGGTGCCAGAAGTCCGGTTTGAACTGCTGTTTCAATCCACTGCTTCAGGCGTTTTATCATTGCAGTCAAATACGAGGCAGTGCTTTCAAGATCGGAGGCGGATGCTTCGGCATGGTTTAAGACAGAAGACAATTTTGTGTGAAGCTTATCAATATGCCGGGATGTTTCATTTCTTAGTTCAACAGCTCTGTTGAAATCTTCGGACTGCATGAAAAGAGAATCAACAGTTGATCTTATTTCATCCACATGAGGTGAGACTTCCGCCATCAATTTATCCCAATTTTCAACAGCAATTTCATTT
>CAYLVN010000520.1:0-2313 GCA_964387115.1 uncultured Fibrobacter sp. | reverse complement strand
TCTTGCATCGATCATAGGTGCTGTGACTCTCAAGTGGGAGCTTTGAGCCTGCACCGCACTGTGAAAGTATTCTATCCGCGGTTTTTCTGATGGAGGGCCAATAGACTTTCATTGAATCGAGATCTCCGGTGGCAAGCATCAGCTCATAAGCCTTGAAAATAAACATGCAATTTAGATCAGCCCATGAATCGCAGTTGGGAAACCACCAGTAGTCCAGATGGTTGGTGTTGTCCCATTCAAGCAAATGACGGTTATTTCCGGAAGAACCGGCAGTAAAACTTGCGGTGCCCTGATTGAAATCATGATGAATCTGTCCGGTTGATTTTTGCTGCCGTTTCCAGTACTGAAGTTCATGCCATTGTACAGTTGGCCAGTTGAAGGTATAAAAGACGGCTGCATGTTGCCCCTGGTCGATAGTACCGATAATACCGTAATTTCCCTCCCAGAACGCAGTGCGTCCATCTTTTGCGCATACTGAGTTGTGAATGAGAGGATAGGTGTTGTTGAGCAGACGGTCTTTGTACCACTCGGGAAAGTTGGATGCCATCACCCGGTCAACAAAGGACATTATTCCGTTTCTGACCTGGTTGAATTTCGATAATCCAAACGTGGCCGCTTCTTTGGAGTTAGAGTAAAAATTATGGTAGTAATAGCCTTCTTGATCATAGGTACGGTACCAAGCCAGAACGAATTTGAAATTAACCGAACCTCCGGCTGGGATGCTGCATTTGGCTCCAACCAGGTTGCCGGCTGAATTGGCCAGAGTACCATTAGTGGTGAATGAACCTGCCGCACCTGCGCTGAACGCCGGAGTCGTACCGTCGCAATCGACAGCGAGATAGGCATTATCGGGTGAGCCGGGAAAACTGATCGCATTGTTACCCGCTTCAACTGTTCCACTGTTAGCTCCGCCCAGCAGTCCGCCGTTGGCGAATTCCATAGCCACGGCGACTTCCGCTGCTGCTGCGCCGCTGTTTATTGCAGTAACATTGAAAAATGCAAGCGGTGATGTCGCAAGTTGGTATTTTTCACTGCCTTCACCGGGCCAGTATGGTCCGAATGCGTTAAGGGAGAATTTGACATTACCTACGGATCCGAAATCAACCCTATGCAGGGGACATTTCGCGTCTTCTCCGATGGCAGTTGCCTGGGGTTTCGCGCTTCCATCAGCGAATAAATAGAATCCGCTTGCTGCGATCTGCTTTTCCGCAGGATTGGTTTTGGCATGATCCGCAGCAGCGGGAGGCATTTTGCCGCTGACACGAATCTTCTGGCCATCAAATTTCACATATCCTGTCCCCATTCCGCCCAGAGGGACACCTCCGGTCCCTGCCAGAGCAAAGATACTGGTCGTTAAAAAAACGGTGACCAAACAGGCACGAGCAATGTAGAGTAGCATTGTTCCTCCATTAAAAAAATGAAACATATATTTAGATCGAGTAATTTCCTTGTTTTGTGGCCTCACAAATGACCCGTGTAAATTAACATATGCTCCCATACTGATTAATATATGAAAAAAAATGCTCTTCGGTGGTCAAAATCTTCATTGTCTGGGGAGGTGTATTCGTAACGTGAAACACTGTTTATTTTAGTGTGACCATTGAAAAATAAAACCGGGAAAAAGTCAGATTCATGAGATACCGTACCTGAACAGATAATATGGCTTCTATTAATATAGAAAAAGAGATTGCTGAAGGAGAATTTTATGCGGTGTGTGCAGTAATGATCTTTCATTGAAAAAATTGATATTTGTAAGTCGGAAGGTTAGGAAAATCGGGCAGGGAATCGATATACAAATATATCAATGGATGAAATTGGATTAAGCATTTTGCGTTGTCACTCATATCCAGTTTTCATATCTTTAAAAATAGCTGAAGCTGAATGGAATGTTTTCAAAACAGGTCTTCAGTTGTCAAATATATTTTAAAGAGAAATTCAGAGTAGGCGTTTTAATTTTTTTAACATATTTTATTAAAGAACGATTACTCTTGCGATTTGCTTGATTCCAGGATATGATTCGTAGAGCATCAGTTGATGCCCGGATAATTATAATCAGGATGAACTTTCTTCGGTTTGGTTTAAAGTCTTTATACACTTTAAGGAGAATGAATGAGATCAGTTTTTAAGCTTTTACTGGCAACAATCACAGTGGTAAACCTGGCTTCACAAGATCTGTTTGCAGCAGCACAGACAACAGGTACCCCGCTTGGCGGTTTAGGTGCTTCATATATTCTCTATAATGGAGCGAAATCAATTTTTGTCAAAGGATACCGACTGACTCGTCAACACTGGTATCAGGAGGCAAAGTTTGAT
>CAYLVN010000519.1:0-2321 GCA_964387115.1 uncultured Fibrobacter sp. | reverse complement strand
CACTGCAGGCTGATATTCAAAATGCGGGAATGGCAGAATCAATCCCCTACTCCATGGACCTTACTGTCGCATGGGAAAACTCGCTCATTAAAAATCTTTCCTCAAAAACCCATTCAAAATGGAGCTCGCCAAAAGCCTCTGAATCAAACCCGAATTTCACAGCGATGAGTATGAAGGGGGGAACTGCGGGCTTTACCCGTGATCTCGAATTAATCGGTGAACCTGTTTCCAAAACAGCGAACAGCGCCTGGCTGGCACAGCATGATAACAAATCCGTGATTCTCTATTCCCGTTTTATTCCGGAGCTTGAGAGCTGGCCAGTCTCAAAAAACAAGGAGATCGTTTTTCTTCTCGATTGTTCGGGCTCCATGGAGGGTGACCCCATCAACCACGCCAGGAAAGCTTTGGAACTTTGCCTGCGAAGCATTTCTGACGGTGATACTTTCTCGTTTGTGCTTTTCGGCTCCCAATACAAAATCATTCGGGATAAAGAGAATAAGCCCTTTGAGTACAATGATAAAAACTTCGAGCACGCGATTAAGCTTATCAGCACATTCGATGCCTCGATGGGCGGAACAGAACTCTACCATGCGATAAAAGACGTTTTGGGTAATTGCACGGGTACCAGTCAGGAATGGGTACTTCTGACCGATGGAGGCGTCAGTGATCCCGAAAAAGTAATACAGCTTGTCGCAAAAGCGGAAAACAAACCGCGGGTCTTTACCTTCGGTATCGGCCACGGGGCAAGCAGTTCCCTGCTCAAGGGAATCGCGAGAGTAAGCGGCGGTTCCTGCGAAATGATTTCTGATGAAAACAGTATCGGTGAATCCGTGCTGCGCAATTTCGCCCGTATCGACCAGCCGCGGTTCTCCGATATACGGCTTGACACTTCAGATCAGGAATACGATATCGCGGAACCTTTTAATCCTGTTTTTGAAGGCGACAGCTGGAACACCCTCGCTCTATTGAAACCGTCAAAGACGCTCCCCAAAATCATAACGCTGAATGCAACGGTTGACGGTAAAAAGATATCCTGGAAAGCGCCGGTGATTGATCTCGGAAAATGGAATACTCCGGGCTGTTTGTGGGCCTCAAAGAAAATCAGGCACCTTGAGGATTACATGCCAGAAAGTGGAAGCAATCAGGAGGAGCGGAAGATCAAAGCGCAGAAAAGTGAGGCCCTCAAAATCGCTCTTGATTTTAAAATCCTGAGCAGCCAGACCAGTCTTGTGGGAATTGAAGAACGCAAGGAAGGTGAGAAATGGCTGGAAAAGCCGGAGTACACCATTGTTCCCTCGCTCATTGCCGGAGATCGAATAATGGAATGCTGGGAAGAACCAATGTTTTTCCTGAAAACACGCTCAAAGAGCAGCTCTCCTCGTGTTTATGTAAGTAATGGATCGGTTTTAGCACTATATGAAGATGATATGGTTATGCCGGCGTTTCTACGGAAACAAATGGTTGTCAGTGAATCTCCTTGTGCCGCGCTACCTTGCCCTGGGAGTCATGCGCGGACTGCCCGAAAAATCAAAAAGGCAAAACCGGAACAGCCCTGGTATTTACAACTGGTGGAAGGTATGTCAAGGAACGGCCTATTCTCTTGTGTTGATGCGATAAAACTTCTCGATATAAGGTTTTCAAACATAAAAGAGCTTTTTCAAACCCTATGCAAAGATTCTGTAAATCCAGTATCAGATGATATCATAGCCACGCTTATTGCTGTCAAAGCGCTTGAATCGGATGAAAAGGTCAAATCAGTCTGCGCAAAGGCCATCAAAAAAGCCCGGGCAGCACTTGTGAGGGAGGGCATTGACATGAGTGTATTGGATGGGATTTCACTGAAGGCGGGGCCATTGCCCCTTTTTACATTGTAACTCTGTGGTTAATCTCTCTCTTCCCTATTCCGCCCTATACAAGGGACGAACGGCAGCGAGTCGGCAGTAAGATGGGCGGCTTTTATAGTTCTTTAACGTCGCTAAGATTCTAAGAATATGTCATTGTTTGTGTCAGCTTAACTTTGCCTGGGCCATTGATTGCAATTTGAGAATTGCGGGTAATTCGGGATTTATGCGTAAGGCTTTTTCACAATACTCAAGCACCGCAGAATAGTTATCCAATTCGAATGATACATTTGCAGATTCAATCAGTGCCTCAACACGGTAGGGATTAAGCTGCAGGCTTTTCTGTAAATGACTGATTGCAGAGGAATGGTCTCCCATGACCCGGTTTACAGTGCCAAGATGATAAAATGCCCTGCTGTTATCAGGTTCATTTTCTGTGGCAGCTGTGAAATCAACAAGCGCCATCTCGTAGTGTTTTTG
>CAYLVN010000518.1:0-2329 GCA_964387115.1 uncultured Fibrobacter sp. | reverse complement strand
TGTATTAAGCACGCCGCCAGCGTTCGTTCTGAGCCAGGATCAAACTCTCCGTAAAAGAAGAATTTAATCTTATAAACTCAATTGTTCTTATCAGAGAACCACTATCACACACATCGAAGCTTTCAAAGAGCTGTTGCCGATTTTATTCGACAGACTTTCTAATATACAACTTTTAGGCCGTATTGTCAAACTTTTTTTAACTTATTTTTTTTACCGACAAAACTCAAAGATCATTTTTCAAAAGCGGTATCAAATATAACTCGTTTGAACCGTTATGTCAATTCCTTTTTTTCTTTTTTTTGCCACAGTACTGCAGGCAAGACAGAAATCGAAAAAAAGTGAGGTTTCAAAGACCTTACAGCATAAAAATAGTTGAAACTTCTAACCCTCACAAGCTTTTTGAATCTTCTGATGATCTGACGGCTTATCCCTTTTTTCAATACTATATACCTCTGAGAGGTAAATCAACAGATGTTTTTATGATCGATTTCAGAGTAATATGATGCCCAACGAAGTGTAATTTTCAAGTTTTTTTCCTTTGTACAATAATTCTATTATATTATCATTTGCAAACTTCGAAACAGTCAGCAACAAACAGGTCAAATTTTTTATTAAAGCAGTTCAGGTAATAGATATATTCAAATTGTTACCTAAAGGGTACCTCTAAAGAATTACCGGTTATGGTGAGCTGAAACATGAACTGGATAATTCCTCCTATGATAGTGAACTCCAGAGTACTGACGATGGTGTAATGAGGCGTTAGAAGCTGTGGCGCCGCGATGAGTGCAAATAGATTGAAAATCATTGTTTGAAAACGATTAAAAAAAGGAGAATCGTATGAGCGACCTTTTCCCTGCACATGGTGGTTTTCGCAAGCTTCGCAGTTTTCAGGTTGCCCAACAGGCATATGATGCAACCGTTATCTTCTGCAACCGTTTTATTGATAGATTCTCCCGTACTCATGACCAGATGGTACAGGCAGCAAGAAGCGGTGTACAAAATATCGCAGAAGGCAGCCTTGCGGCTGCAACATCCAAAAAAACCGAGTTAAAACTTACCAATGTAGCCCGTGCAAGCCTGGGTGAACTTCTTCTTGATTACGAAGACTATTTACGCCAGCGTAAACTTCGTCAGTGGAAGAAAGATGACCCGGAAGCTTTGAGGGTGAGATCTGAAAGATCGGACGTGTCCGACTGGTCTGACAAATCCGATGAAGTGTTTGCAAATACTATGATTTGCCTGATTAACCAAGCCAGTTTTTTGTTGTGGAAACAACTACAAAGACTTGAAGCTGATTTTAAAAAGGAAGGCGGTTTTACAGAGCGGCTGTATAATATTAGAAAAGAAGCGAGAAAATGAAACCGATCTTACTGCAGGTAACGTGACTAAAGATGAGGGCTGGTTTTAAAAAAAATACCCCCAGCAAGAGTCGAACTTGCGACACCAGGTTTAGGAAACCTGTGCTCTATCCTACTGAGCTATGGGGGCATTGAATTTCAAATTGTATTATAAAATAGCTTTGGAGCAGAAAAAATCAAAAATGAATTTAACAGGAAATAAAACCGGTCCTTAAATCTCTCCTGCCAGCACCCAGGACAGCACGATATCTGCCTGCTTTGCCGCTGCAATCATCACCCTCGGAGCATAGGGCTTTAAAACATCGTTAACTTCCGATAAGCCGTCACCCACCAGATAAAAGTTCTCCTTCACTTTCCTGCAGATAATGCTGTCAGAGTTGCCATACCCCCCTACCCCGCTTACGCTTATTACCGGCTTACCTTTACTTATGAGGGCCCCGGCCAGCATAGCTTTACTTTCCGGGTTGTCGAAAGCCTCTACCACCAGATCACAGCTGCCGAAAAGCTCATCGATATTGCTCAGGGTTACTTTACAGTTAAAAGCATTCAGAGACAGGTCCGGATTTATGCGCAGAAGGTTTTCTCTGAGACACTCTACCTTTGGTCTACCGACCTGGTCAGGAAAATAGAACTGACGGTTGAGATTGGAGCCGGTGACCAGGTCAAAATCAGCGATATGGAAGCGCTCAAAACCGCACCTGACCAGAATCGACGCACAGTTAGAGCCTAGTCCGCCTGCACCGGCAACTCCGATGCGGGTTTGTTTGATAAGGGAAAGCTGCTTTGGAGTATAAAACTCTGCAATTTGTGAGGAAAAAGTATCCACGATCGGTCTATACTCCAGATTGAAGTGAAAATATCTACAAAAATAATTACAGTGCCGGGTAGCTTGTTGCCGATAATAAAATAGGGTATCCTGGCTGCTACAGGATTGATAAGCAATTTTGAGTAAGCACATCCTGAGGCCACCA
>CAYLVN010000517.1:0-2336 GCA_964387115.1 uncultured Fibrobacter sp. | reverse complement strand
GATATGTGCGGCATAGCAGGGATATTTCATCCGGACCCTCTTTTTCCGGTTCCCGCTCAAATCCTGGAGCGCATGACCAGGATCCTCAGCCACAGGGGTCCCGATGAAGAGGGGTATTACACCGGGGCAGGGATCGGGCTGGGGCAGCGGCGTCTGAGCATCATCGACCTCTCCGGTGGCAGGCAGCCGATGCACAACGAAAACGGCCAGGTGTGGGTGATTTTCAATGGAGAAATATTTAATTACCTGGAACTGACCGCGTTTCTTCAGTCAAAGGGGCACCGTTTTGCGACCAGAAGTGATACTGAGGTGCTGGTGCATCTTTACGAGGAGTTCGGGGAGAGGTTTGTTGATCATCTTAACGGGCAGTTTGCTATAGCTCTGTGGGACAATTCAAAAAGAAAGCTTCTGCTTGCAAGGGACAGGGTGGGGATTCGCCCTCTGTTTTACACTCAGCTTCCCGGTGGGGCTTTTCTTTTCAGCTCAGAGATAAAGTCACTTTTCTGTTATCCTGAAACCAGGCCCCAGTTTGACCCGCTTGGTCTTGAGCAGCTTTTTTCACTCTGGGTTACGGTTCCGCCGCGTACGGTTTTTGCGGGGGTTAAGGAGCTAAGAGCAGGCCATACTCTGCAGATCAGCTCCGAGGGAATAAAGCTCAGCCGTTTCTGGAAGCTCTCTTTCCCCGATAAAAACTGTTACGAGAAGAGGTCCTTCACCTATTACCGCAACAGGCTTGAGGAGTTACTCTACGATGCAGTAAGGCTGCGGCTGCGTTCAGATGTCCCAGTGGCATCATACTTGAGCGGGGGGCTGGATTCCTCGATAATCTCCGCACTGGTAAAGAAATACCATAACAACAATCTCATAACATTCTCTGTTTCCTTCAAGGATCGCCAGTACGATGAGCGAAGTTACCAGCAGGCCATGGTTGAATTTTTAAAAACCGATCACCGTTCAGTCGAGGTTGACTACAGCGACATAGGCGATCTTTTCTCAGAGGCTGTCTGGTTTGCCGAGAGCCCTATGATACGTACCGCCCCGGCGCCGTTACTGGCTCTTGCCGGACTGGTGAGGAAAAACGACATAAAGGTCGTGCTTACAGGAGAAGGTGCCGATGAGATGTTTGGGGGATACAATATCTTCAAGGAGAATAAAGTCAGGCGGTTCTGGGCAAAATTTCCGGATTCAAAACTGAGGCCTCTTCTTCTTCTTGATCTTTACCCCTATATAAATCCCGGAGCAGAGAAAAACCGGTTCTGGCAGCTGTTCTTTAAGAAAGGGCTGCTTGAGACCGGCAATCCTCTTTACTCGCACATGTTAAGGTGGACAAACACATCGAGGATAAAGCATTTCTTAACCGGGCAATATCAGCAGGGGTTAAATGAGCAGGAGAATGTTCTGGGTCAGGTAGAGTCATTTATAGACCCTGACATATGCAGGTGGGATCCGCTTTGCCAGGCTCAATACCTTGAGATAGCACTTTTTATGTCCGGTTATCTGCTCTCATCACAGGGAGACAGGATGATGATGGGACGTTCGGTTGAGGGGCGTTTTCCGTTTCTGGATTACCGGGTTGTAGAGTTTGCGGCGTCGCTGCCTCCTGAGTACAAGCTTTACGGTCTCAATGAGAAGTATATTCTGAAGAGAACTTATGAGAGCCTCATCCCGGAATCGGTGATAAAGAGACCAAAGCAGCCTTACAGGGCTCCGATTTCCCGGTGTTTTCTCTCTGGGTCCAGGTCTCTGGCATCGAGAGTGATAACGGAGCAGGGTCTCAGGAGTTCCGGGGTGTTTGACCCATCAAAAGTAAATCTGCTGTTTTCAAAGATCAGACAAAATCCCGCTCAGATCAGTGCAGTTGACGATATGGCAGTAGCGGCAATAGTCTCCACGCAGCTTCTGTTCCACTATTTCATCTCCGATCTGCAATAATTTTAACCGGACTTCACTACACACACTCTCCCCCCTACCCTCAACCTTATGCGGTTTCTTCTCTTCTGGCAGAATCTTTGCACTCCATATTTAAAGTCACTGTCATGAAACAGAAAAGGATGGATCATCCCGGATGCATCTTTGGATCTTTATTGCAGCTCTGATCATTATAGCTATTTCAACACAGCTTATAAGGTGGCTGCTAAGGGAATCTTTAAAGTACAGGTGGGTATTTCATTCCATTCCCCGCCGCCACCGGAGAGTTAGCGATGTTCCTGAGCCCATAAATATTTATCTGATGATCTGTGATCATTACCAGCCGTTCTGGGGTCATGCATCTCAGGAGATTGCAGAGCACAGGGTTGTCACCTGGTGCCGTGAGTACCCCAGGATAGCCCGCGAGC
>CAYLVN010000516.1:0-2349 GCA_964387115.1 uncultured Fibrobacter sp. | reverse complement strand
TTTATTACGGTTTCCTGTCTACCCAAATCCTTCATGCTTTAATTCTTCAAGGCTACAATCAGTTTTAATCTACCACCAGTTAGTCTGTGCGGCCGCAAGGGCGTCTCGCAAATGTGATGAAACTACCTGCCTTTGCAACTGGTGGACAACAAGGGGTGATAGCACAAGACCGGCGTCCTCGACGGGCTTGAGCGAAAGAGGGGGCACCCTCTTCCAGAAGACAGAAGGCAGAAGACAGTTGGCAGATTTCTATAAAGGGGGCTTTCAATTGTTGTCCACTATCTTTGGACACAAGTATGTTCATCACATTTCCACAGTACGTGCAACCGCTGAAACGAACTATCAGACTAACCATAGCCTCGCCAAAGAAGGCAGGCAGATAAAACAGGCTGTAACCCGAAAAAAATCGAACATATACATACTCTTCCTTCTTCACTCCTGACTTGCAACTTTCGACTTGCAACTTGTGACTTGTGACTTGTGACTTTCCCCCGCCATCATTGACACGACCTCTGCACAAAAGGTATTTGTGTATACTGCTTCTGTTTTGGAGGAAACTGATGAGAAAATCTCTACTGCTATTACTGTTTAGCACAGGCATGTTCTGTACTGCACCGGTCAGAAACTATCTGGAACCTCAAAACAAGCCGCTTCCCGATACTTTGAGTCAACCCGTTGACACGCCCTCAGTTAACCTGCAGCCGCTCCCTGACTCATCTGAGACCATACCGGTACAAAACTGGCCGGGGCACCGCTTTGTGCTGCTTAAAAAACAGAAGATGTTCGCGCAGTACGGCTACGAACTCTACCCCTGCAGAGAACTTGATAACTGTAAATCCGCGGTGGATACGGCACTGACCGGCACAAACCATCGCTTACGTTACGATAAATTCGAAGGCAGTGTCCTCATAGCAAAAGAGGTGGAAAACGCCGCAAACGAGTGGCTGGTTACCTTTGTGGATGAAAAAACAGATCTGGTTGTCTATGGCCGCACTCATAAGGGATCAATAAAGGATTTAGCACTGGAGAGTGATCTGGAGTCCGCAAAGAAAAGATGGCTCGGCAATTACGTTTTCTCCAGAAAAGGCGTAATCTCCACAGTACTGGAAAACCAGAAAGGTTTCGGCAGTATAAAAGTCAGGGTACAGGATTCTTTGAAAGTAACCGACATTCGCTGGGGTACAACACCCCTGCCGGTAAATCCAATATGGCTTCTGGTGGAAACAACGGATGGCAAAAAAGGGTTCATCCCTGTCCGTTACAGCTGGACAAATACTCTGAGTGAACAGATACGCGGCAAATCCTCATGGGGTGATGATATTCTGGAAAAGGACCCGTCGGCTGAGTATGCCTGGCCGCCTGAAACATGGGAAGTGATAAACAATCACCGGATTGTGATTGAAATGACCCGGGAGCAGGTTTTCCTGAGCTGGGGAGAACCTCTTGCACGCAGCCAGAAAGAGATTCAGGGTATACAGAGAGAGTGCTGGGTATACAGCTCTCAGGAACTCTATTTTAATGAAAAGGGACTCGTCACGATAGAAGAAAGAAAATAGTTTTGACTGAAACTCTCCTTTAGCTTCTACTGCCATTTACGACATTGCTGTACCTGAAGTATTTTCTCAATAATACCATCTACAATTTCAATAATCCGGAGTAAAAAATGAAGTACCTTCTCACTGCACTGATTCCAGGCATCCTCACCGCAGTCGCGGTCTACCTCTATCTTCAGGACATACAGCAAAAAGCGGATATAGAAAGAGAGCATCAGGAGATCCTGCGGGCGGAGCAGATGGTGGAGAAAAAACTGCAGGAAATAAACTCCGAGATCTCATCACGGCTGAGTTCTTTTACAAAGTCAATAGCCGAGGATCGCAATTTTACTTTACGCCTGCTTGTTGAAAATGACCGCTCATCCCCTGATATCACCCAGTCAGCAGCCCGATTTCTTGGCCCGATGGGCTTTTCTGTACTGGACCTGACAGATTCATCGTTTGTCATACTTTCCTCGGGACATTTTCCTGCTAATGCCGGAAACAGTATCGCCAATAAAGCATCATCTCTTGACAAACAGCCGGGTGTTTACAGAGAAAACCTGATCGGTAATGAGGTTCTTACCATGCAGGCGCTGAGCAGGTTTGAAATTGCCGAGTTTCCGTTTTTTGCCGCAGGGGGTCTTAAACTCGATGAGGAATTCCTTAGAAAGCTTTCCCCCTCCAGTGATATTACCGTGCTTCTCAAAGATGATAACAAGTATATCGGAGATATCGATGTACGATCGATCTCTGAAATAAAAGACAACCGGATTCTGATAAATGACAATGAATTTCTCGCATCTCAAATTTCACT
>CAYLVN010000515.1:1437-2380 GCA_964387115.1 uncultured Fibrobacter sp. | reverse complement strand
AGGTTAAGAGGTTAAGAGGTTAAGAGGTTAAGAGGTTAAGAGGTTAAGAGGACAATGTGGTATAGAGGCTTCATTCTTGGCGAACGTTGAACGTTGAACGTTGAACGCTGAACGGGTATAATGATTCATTCTTGCCCGAACGCCGAATGCCGAACGCTGAACGTTGAACCCTGAACGCTTGAGGTTAATTAGATGAAAATAACGAGGTTTGAGGAAATCGAGGCATGGCAGTTAGCTCGAGAATTAACCCGAAGAATCTACGAACTCACAAAAAAAGCAAATTTCGCACTCGACTATGGACTTAAAAAACAGATTCAGAATGCAGCAGGTTCTTCCATGCACAATATTGCTGAAGGGTTCGATTCCGAGACAAATCCGGAGTTTATCCGTTTCCTTCGGTACGCAAAGCGATCCTGTACCGAAGTTCAAAGCGAGCTCTATGTTGCATTGGATCAGAAGTACATAACAGATGCAGAGTATGAAGATAGCTATGATTTCGCTGGCCGTACACGTGCTGTAATTAGAGGCTTGATAAAATATCTGTTAGCTTACAAACAAGAACCAGAATGAAAGCAACGTTCAGAGGTTCAGAGGTTCACGTGGCCCATGCGGTATAGGAGCTTCATTCTTGGCGAACGTTGAACGCCTAACGCTGAACCCTGAACGGTTATACGGTTCATTCTTGGCGAACGTTGAACGCTGAACGCTGAACGCTGAACGGAAAAAAATGAAAGAAGCATTACTCTACAGAACTCTTCCCGACAATTCCGTGAGCTGCAACTTATGTGCTCATCACTGCCTGATAACACAGGATAATTTCGGCAGGTGCGGAGTACGGAAAAACTGCGGCGGGAAGCTCTTTACTCTGGCTTATGGCAAAACAATCGCCGAAAATATCGACCCGGTAGAGAAAAAACCTCTTTTCCATTTTCTTCCTGGGTCA
>CAYLVN010000515.1:0-1427 GCA_964387115.1 uncultured Fibrobacter sp. | reverse complement strand
TAGCGACTGTGGGATGCAATTTTCGGTGCGGTTTCTGTCAGAACTGGCAGATTTCCCAGGTCTCGGAAATCCTCGAGGCAGGGGAGAGAGGCAGATTGAGCAGCCCTGCGGATATTGTGTCAAGGGCAATAAAAAGCGGCTGCAGAAGCATCTCTTATACCTACACCGAACCGACAATCTTCCTGGAGTACGCTTCAGAAATTGCAACCCTGGCACAAGAGAAGAATCTGGCCAATATTTTTGTAACAAACGGCTTTATGACCGCTGAAGCGCTTAAACTGATAGGGAACTCTCTCAATGCCTGCAATGTTGATCTCAAATCTTTCAGAGATGATTTTTATAAACGCAATTGCGGTGCAAGGCTGAAACCGGTCCTTGAAACAATCTCAAGAATAAAAGAACGTGGTATATGGCTTGAAATCACCACGCTTCTGATTCCGGGGGAAAATGACTCGGAAGAAGAGCTGAAAGACATGGCGGAATTTATCGCCGGAATCGACAGAAAAATTCCCTGGCATGTTTCCCGGTTTTTCCCGCAATATGAATTTTCAAATCGCATCGTAACTCCAGTATCGACTCTGAAACTTGCCCTGGAAACAGGACGCAGGGCCGGGCTGAAGTATGTATATATTGGAAATGTTTTCGGGATGAGAGATCAGGATCAGGATGATAACGATGGATGATAACGATGGAAATATGAAGAGAATCTTATTGATGGGAAACTGTTTTAAAAGGTCTGAAAGATCAGAGAGCGGAAGATATGAAAGGGATGGATTGTAATGTTTGCTATAAAGGCTCAATATTAATGATGTCGCATAATATATATTATGTAAACTATTATAAATATACTGATTTTATTGCTTATTCTTCTACCTCGGTCTGCAGGAAACCCCCTCCCAGACCGGTTTAAGAGATTCTAAAAAATTGACCCCTGTTTAATAATCCGATTGTCAAAGGCCTGGCTTTTTGTTGCCGGTTCCGAACCTTTTCCAGATTACAAAATCACAAGCGTGACCGAATTGAAATTCATAAAGAACTGCACTCATCTCCTGAGAGGCTATCGTTTTAGCCCTCCCCCCAGGCTCAATGTTTTGAAGAGACTTGATGCTGGATACTTGTGCCAGTGTACCTCTAAAAGTTCAGTTTTCAAGCGAAGCGTCAGCGAGGATTCGCTGCGCCAGGCGCACTAAAAAGTCCAATACGCTCGCGATTCATCGATTGAGTGCAACGGTAGCGCAGTAGAATTAGCGGTCGGCCTCAGCGGAAAATGTTTTTTTGAGGTGCCCTCACAAGTTTTGATTTAATTCATTGGCGCTGTAGTCAAGTGTTCTCCACAAAACATCATCGGGCGTAAAAATAATTGACAGAGAAATCATCCTGAAAGTCGCAGGTCGGGAGAACAAAAAACCGTAAGATGTTGAGATGAT
>CAYLVN010000514.1:0-2383 GCA_964387115.1 uncultured Fibrobacter sp. | reverse complement strand
ACACGGGGTGATAGCGCAAGACTGGCGTCTTCGACAGGCTGGAGCGCAAGAGGGAACGCCCTCTTCCAGAAACTCTTTATCTTAAATTCTTGCTTATACTTGTATTTGGGACGCCCTCTTCCAAAAAAAAACTTACTGAAAATTGTCGAAAGTGATAGAGATGGTTTCCTGCTTTCGCAGTAATGACGGAACGTGGCGGTATGTGTGGTAAAAAGTCCTGGTTTACGGAACTCGTATTGTTTCTTAGACCCCCTTCTTGACAGTCGGGGCTCCGGTTATCGTTACAGCTTTTTATCCCCGTGCCGATCCACCGGCATAAAAGTATATTTGATAAATCAAATTGAATCAAACCGGATAAAATCATTCGGGAATAACTGGTGCAAATTTGAAATGAAATTAATTAAACAAGTGTCAAATTAAACCTTCTAATCGTTGAATGGATTTCTGACTTTTATGCTTCAAATCGATTTACATGTTCATACACTTTTCAGCTTATGCGGAATACACACGGTTCTGGAGCTTGTTGAGAGAGCCAGAGTACTGGGTATGAAGGGACTGGCCATTACAGATCACGGTCTTACAATCGGCGGACGGCTCAACAACCCTTTTTTCGAGCGTTTCCAGTCGCCTTATCCTGAAGTAAAAGTGCTCAAAGGGGTAGAGTGCAATGTCCTTGACAAAGAAGGGTCAATAGATCTTCCGGAAGGCTACAGACAGTGGCTTGATATTGTGCTTGCCGGAATTCATCCCAACATCCAGAAAGGTCTCTCTGAGAAAGAATGCACCGCAATGGCGGTTTCTGCCATTGACAAGAATCCCTCCATTGACATAATCTCTCATCCAAACGATCCTCACTACCCTGTCGATTACAATATCCTCGCCCGAAAAGCAAAAGAAAAAGGGGTCGCCCTGGAGCTGAATAATTCCAAGGTGCTTTACAACCGAAGTTCTGTAGAAAATACGATGAACCTGATTGAGGCATGTCGGGACCAGTCGTGCAGGATGGCGGTGTGCAGTGACACACATGCGATTCTGGAGCTTGGGACAGATGAGTCGGTGAGACCGCTTCTTGAGAGGGCAAAGTTCCCCGAAGAGCTAATAGTTACAAGCACTGCGGAAACGACCCTCGCGTTTATTGAAAGCAGAAGAAAAAACAAGATGCATAAGTGAACGGACGTTCTTCAATAATATGTTGCCCCCTCAGGGCCAGAGGAAAAAAGAAAACCCCAGATTCACGGAACCGATGATGACAGAGCCTGACAAACAGCATAAACGCAGAGTCCGCTACAGTGGAACCCATCCCCGCCGTCATGATGAGAAATACAAGGAATTGAATCCTGAGCGGTACAGGGAAGATGTGCAGAAGGTGATAGCGCGCGGGCAGACCCCTGCCGGCATGCACATCCCGATTTGTGTAAAGGAGATTCTCGAAATACTGAACCCCCGGCCCGGTCACAGAGGCCTTGACGCAACGCTGGGGTATGGCGGTCATACTCTTGAGTTTCTGAAGAGAATTATACCGGGCGGTCAACTTGTGGCCATAGATGTCGACCCTGTGGAGTTGCCCCGGACCGAAAAAAGGCTGCGGGATCTTGGTTATGATGATCAGGTACTCCAGATAAAAAGAATGAATTTTGCCGGTATTGCCCGAATCACAATTCAAACCGGTGAATTGTTTGATTTTATCCTTGCAGACCTTGGTGTTTCCTCTATGCAACTGGATACTCCATCCCGGGGTTTCTCCTATAAAACCCACGGACCCCTGGATCTGCGCCTGAATCCACAGCACGGTCAACCGGCATCAAAACTGATCAGGTCTCTTGACGAGAAGTCTTTGGAGAGACTCCTGATAGAAAATTCTGATGAGCCCTTTGCAGAGAAGATCGCCCATGCAATAAACAGGAACGCGCAAGACATTGAAACTACTACGGACCTTTCAAATATCATACGTAAAGAACTCTCCGGAATGAAACCTCATCTATCCGATACAGAGATAAAGAAGTCTCTCCAGCGTACTTTCCAGGCGCTTCGTATAGCTGTCAACGATGAATTTGGAGCATTGAAATCATTTTTGAAACTACTTCCCGATTGTCTGAAACCAGGCGGGCGGGTTGCCATACTGACGTTCCATTCAGGTGAAGACCGGCTTGTCAAGAAATCATTTCAGGCGGCTTTCCGAAGTGGTATTTTTAAGGCAATCGCATCAGAGCCGCTCCGTCCATCCGCAGAAGAGCGGCGGGCAAATCCAAGGTCTTCGTGTGCGAAGCTCAGATGGGCGGTGAGGGCTTGAGGACATAAGCACCAATAATAAGAAAAGGCTTTTGGAAGGGGGCGTTCCCCAATACAAGTAATAAACAAGAATTAGGAGATTTTGGGAGGGGGC
>CAYLVN010000513.1:0-2390 GCA_964387115.1 uncultured Fibrobacter sp. | reverse complement strand
CCTGTAATCTTTTGTCATAATCTGGAGATGTTCCGGGGCAATAGAGTTTACAAGAGAGATACTCTCTTTCCTTGATCGTGTGACAAATATCGTGACAGCATTCTTCGGCAGTGAAAGGAACTTCTGTTGAACCGGTGAAGATGCGATCTCTTTCTGCAGTGCTGAAGCGATCTCTTCGGCGAAATCTTTGTTTTCACAAACGCACACTGAGATTTCATCCCCTGTTCCATGTTCTGCCTGGGAGAGAAGGTCAAGGGCGATCCAGGATGGATTGGCGGAACGGTCTGCCAGGATTGTTACCTCACTGGGACCGGCAATGGAATCGATATCTACAATACCGTATACCAGCCTCTTTGCTGTCTGCACCCATGCATTGCCCGGGCCTGTGATTTTGTCAACAGGTTTGATTGTTTTTGTGCCGAAAGCAAGGGCGGCTATTGCCTGAGCTCCGCCTGTTCTGTAAATCTCCTTTACCTTAAGTAATTGCAGTGCATAAGCTACACCAGGGTCAAGCTCCGACCTGGGCGGTGTGACTGCGACAATCTCTTTTACACCTGCAACCTGCGCAGGTATCACGTTCATCAATACACTGGATGGGTAAACGGTATACCCGCCGGGAATATAGACTCCGACTCTTGAGAGAGGACGGATAAGCTGACTGAGAGTACCCTCTTCGGTTTTAATGGTAAAACCTTCACGGAGCTGTTTGCGGTGGTAAACCTCAATGCGTTTTGCCGCTTCCCTGATCGCTTTCTTCAGTTCAGGAGAAGCCAGTGCAGCTCTGGATCGCAGCTCCTGAGTAGAGAGATGCAGGTCTTTTACGGTAAAAGGAATTTTATCGAATTTACGGGTGAACTCCACCAGAGCATCATCACCTTTGCTCTTAACCGAGTCGATTATAGACTCTACTTTTGCAGCTAATTGAGTGTCCCGAACCTGCTGTGCAAGTTTAATCTCTTGTAAGGTGCGTTTGCCGGAGGGGCTTGAGTAGTTAATAACCGGGATTTTGCGTAAGGCGGCCATGTTTATTCTTTCTAAGGTGAAAAATTCAGTGTACCTATAAAATAGTTCCTGAAGATCAGATTGTGGTTGGTATATCTACAAAAAGAGTCTGCACACCGAAACGGCCTCTTACTGCGTTCCCGAGTGCCTGTACACCGGGTTTCTCGGTATGGTAATGTCCGGCGTAAATCACATTGATTCCAGCTTCAAGCGCCGCATGGTAGTTTTGATGTGATGACTCACCGGTGATAAAGCAGTCGACACCTTTTTTTATCGCCTCATCAAGCTCTTCGGCTGCTCCTCCGGATACGACCGCAACACTTTTGACCTTTTCTTTTCCAAATGGAAGAACCGTGCACTCGCCGCCCAGTTTTTCACATAAAAGGTGTACGAGGTTATCGAGTGAAAGAGGTTTTATGAGTTTCCCTTCAAATCCGATTTCAAGGCCATTGTACAACCCAAAAGGCTTGAGGGAGGTGAGGCCGATGAGCTTTGCGAGTCCGGCATTGTTGCCAAGCTGCGGATGAAGGTCCAGAGGTAGATGGGATGCATAGAGATTTATGTTATTGTCAAGCAGGTATTTTATCTGGGAATAAACGGTTCCGGTGATGCTTTTTATTCCTCCCCAGATGATTCCGTGGTGGACAATCAGCATCTGGCAGCCAAGTTCGACAGTCTTGCGGTATGCCTCCATCGAGGCATCCACGACAAGGGCGATCTTCTTTATTTGACCGGTTCCCTCTACCTGGAGCCCGTTGCAGGAATAGTCTTTTATTTTTGAGGTTCCAAGCAAACTGTCAAGGAAGGCAACAAGAATGTCTCTTGAGACGCTGTTTTCTGAAGAAACCTTTTTAACTTTGAGCATATTAGATCCTTGTGTTAAAGTTTACTTCCACAATATTTGCAGAAAACCGAGTCGCTGCTGTGGCCGCTTTCTCCACAAGTGGGACAGGAGCGGTTGGAGTAGTTTCTGCTGGAGACTCTTGATATCTCTACACTGACTATTCCGGTAGGTACGGCGATGATCCCGTATCCAAGGAGCATGACAAGAGAGGCAAGAAGTTTGCCTGGCGCACTTAACGGGGCAATATCTCCATACCCTACAGTCGTAAGTGTAACAATAACCCAGTACATACTTGTCGGGATATCGGTAAAGCCGTTCTGCGGGCCTTCAATTACATAAATCATGGAGCCGATAATTACTACCAGGACAAGAATGGAAAAGATAAAAACAGAAATCTTTCGTACACTGGCTTTCAGCGCTTCATTGATAAGAGATGCTTCATAAAGGTATTCAGGCAGTTTAAAAACCCTGAAAATCCGCAGCAGCCGTAAAACCCGGATTATTAGAAAAGAATCACCGGAAACAAAGAGAGTAAGATATGTAG
>CAYLVN010000512.1:0-2393 GCA_964387115.1 uncultured Fibrobacter sp. | reverse complement strand
CTCCAAGACCGGCGAAGATGGATTCCTGCATTCGCAGGAATGACGGAGTGCGGTTTTCACAGTATTTACATAAGTAACCTTTTCAACACAACCGTTTACGGGCGTCATGCCGTTGAAGAACGGCATCCATCTGAGAATCTCCAAGACCGGCGAAGATGGATTCCTGCATTCGCAGGAATGACGGAGTGCGGTTTTCACAGTATTTACATAAGTAACCTTTTCAACACAACCGTTTACGGGCGTCATGCCGTTGAAGAACGGCATCCAGGAATAGAATCATGCCCTTTCAGTCTTGGGAAAAATGTGCCTTTATTTTCTTAACTCTTAACTCTTGACTTGTGACTTGCGACTTGTGAATCTCCAGTACATGCTTGAATTCTTTGAGGCTATAATAATTTTAAGCTACCACCAGTTCGCCAGTGCGGCCGCAACGGCGTTTGCAAATGTGATGAATACACCTGCCTTCACAAATGGCGGACAACACGGGGTGATAGCGGAAGACCGGTTTCCTAACCGGGCTGAAGCGAAAGAGGGGACGCCCTCTTCCAATAAAAATCTCATTCTTGTTATTACTTGTATTGGGGGAACCCTCTCCCGGAAACTCTTACTCCGGGTTCCAGGACTGCGCAGTTGTCATGATGATAGCCACAAAGGCCATCATGCCTGCCGCCAGGAATACCTGCCGCTTATGATCAAAGTTTCTTTTGGTAAGCTTCATCCCGGTATGCTCCATCTCCTTTTTTATTTCTTTACGGGCACCTGCAAGAGAGTCCGGCTCCACAGCAACAGAGGAATCCGGCACGACTGTCGCGACAGGGAGAGAATCAACGATTGTAGAACCGGTTTCCATGAATCCGGCTGAAGTATCAACAAGGACCGATTCGAGCGAATCACCCTTAACTGAAGATAAAGAATCCCCGGGAACGTTTTTTGTAACCTGAGCAGTAGAAATTGCTGTAATGGTTATTAAAAGTAAAATTGTATATCTCATATTCAACTCAGATCCGACGGGATGAAAACATAGTACAACTATTACGTTCAGGAGTCCGGTGTGGTAACATCTTTAAAAAGTTGGTGCGAGCGTCGCAAAAAAGCATGATAATAAATGTTTATTTGATTTTCCCGGATTATTCCGAACCCTGATTTTTCTCTCAGTGCCCTGTGGTGAACCCTCTCCCTCTCTGAACGTACTGATTATTCAAGCATCTTTGCCACTATCGCGTTAATCTCCTTGGGGTTTCCTGCACCTTTGGTTGCCTTCAAGGCCTGACCAACGAAAAATCCCATGAGCTTTTTTTCTCCGGCTTTGTATCTTTGGACTTCAGCCGGATGTCCGTCGATAATCTGCTTTACAGCTGTTTGGAGTGCCCCGGAATCGGAGACTTGCCTGAGTCCAAGTTCATCGATAACCACCGCCGGATCTTTGTCCTGTGCCTGAATGGTATCGATTACCCTCTTGGCCGCCTTTGCAGATACAGTTCCGTCCCCGATAAGTTTAAGGAGGGTTCCCAGTCGTGACGGCGTTATATGCAGTGCTTTCACTTCGATCTTCTGATCGTTGGTTATACGCAGGATATCTCCCATGATCCAGTTAGACACCTGCCGGGCATCTGAAAAGGTCTTGAGAACTTCTTCAAAGTAATCTGCCAGATCTCTGCTGGAGGTAAGGACCTCACTGGGGTACTCGGCAAGTCCGTACTGTGTCTGGAAACGATTGCGTCGGGCGGCAGGAAGCTCAGGAAGATTTTTGCGCAGATCTTCTATCCATGAGTCCTCAACAATAAGGGGCATAAGATCCGGTTCAGGAAAATAGCGGTAATCGTGGGCATCCTCTTTGGAACGCATCGGTATAGAACGGTTTGTGGAAGGGTCCCAGAGGAAAGTCTGCTGAAGAATTGTTCCGCCGGACCTGAGCACATCCTCTTGACGCACAGCTTCGTATTCAAGTGCCTTCTGAAGACCCTTGAAACTGTTCATGTTTTTAATTTCTGTTTTAACGCCCAGCTTCTTTTCGCCTCTGGGTCTTAACGATATGTTTGCATCACAGCGCAGACTGCCTTCTTCCATGTTGCAGTCGCAAATCTGAAGATACTCAAGAATCTGCTTTATTCCTGCAAGGTACGCATGAGCCTCTGCAGGGCTGCGCATATCGGGCTCGCTGACAATCTCGATAAGCGGGGTTCCGCATCGATTGACATCGAATAGTGAGTCGGGGTCAAGATCATGTACCAGTTTACCGGCATCCTCCTCAAGATGAATGCGGGTCAGTTTGATCACTCTTTCCTGGCCGTCAACAAAAACCCTGATAGATCCGCCCTCACAAACCGGCATATCATACTGGGAGATCTGATATCCCTTGGGAAGATCGGGATAGAAATAGTTTTTGCGGGCAA
>CAYLVN010000511.1:0-2396 GCA_964387115.1 uncultured Fibrobacter sp. | reverse complement strand
ATGAAATCGCTCATCTGAAAGGGATGAACAACGGAAAGCAGCTGCCCTCTGAAAAAAAGCTTCTGCGCATGGGGATGTTCTCTGCTCTTGCAATCGGAATTCACAACTTTCCGGAAGGGCTTGCGACATTCATGGGCGCCATGAACGATCCATCACTTGGTATCAGTATCGCCGTAGCTATCGCCATTCATAATATTCCTGAGGGAGTCGCTGTTTCGGTTCCAATCTACTTTGCAACCAGGAGCAGAAAAAAAGCATTCTGGCTCTCATCGCTGTCAGGACTTGCCGAGCCTGTTGGAGCGCTCTTCGGCTTCTTTCTTTTCCGTCAGTTCTTCAACAGCTTGACCTTCGGCCTTGTATTTGCCGCAGTGGCCGGGATTATGATTTACATCTCTCTTGATGAGCTCCTGCCCACAGCCGAAGAATACGGAGAACATCATGTGGCAATCGGCGGTCTTATAGCAGGGATGCTGGTTATGGCAGTAAGCCTGCTTCTGTTTGCGTGAAATTTTCAGTTAAGAACCTGATGGTACCTCTATTTTCAAGCGGGGCCGAGGGGGAATTCGATGCGCCAGACGCACGAAAGATGCGGGTTTGCTATGATTCGTCGATGCGTTAAACGCGAATAAACCCGAGATCCGTTTACTTTCCGAAACTCAGTTCCCAGGTTCCGGTCAGCCCTATATCCCAGTACCCCTTGATCACAGGAACCAGCAGAAACGTGTATTTGGCCTCTATCCCGAAGACCTGGTCCCTGATTACCCTGAAGTTTACACCAGAGAGCAGATTCAATCCCAGCTGATTGTCATTATTCCATGCATACCTGTATGTCAGGCCGGGTCCGATGTACGGGTCAATCATAAAACGTGAAGCAAAAGGGTAGTAAAGCAGATTTGAAGGAACAGATATGTCTACCCGTGCGAGGTCATTGAGTTCAGGAAACATCACCTCTAAATCTGTCCGCCACGTTAATATCTCGCTTATCATGTACTCGGCTTTAACAGCGGCCTTAAGCCCAAGAGTATTGCTGCTCTGCTCGAGCCCGACTTTCCCGCCGATATCCCACTTACCCACAGATGCAGCCGTCAGAATAGCTGGAAGTGAAATAAGAAAGATTATAAAAAGTTTTTTCATAAAGTTTCTTTCCTGATACTTTTAATAGAACAAATTACATAACAAATCAGATTAAGCTCTTAAACTGATATTTACCAAAGATAACCCGAGGTAGAAGGCGAATGCCGCTCCGGCTAATGTACCGGCAAAATAAAAAGAACCGGTGATGAAATCTCCCGATCTGGAGATCTCTGCCAGCTCGTATATAAACGAGGAGAGTGTAGTGAACCCTCCGCAGACCCCGGTTGCCAGAAAAAGACGTGCCTCGTTTGAGAGCTGAGGTATGCCGGCTGAAACTCCTGTAATAATTCCAATAAGAAAACAACCCGAAAGATTCGATATAAGAGTTCCGTACGGGATGCTTTGAAAATCCTGGAAAAATACCGTTACCAGATAACGCATCATCGAGCCAATGAATCCGCCTGCACCTACTAATAAAAATGGAATAAATGTTCTCATGAGACCCGTACTTGTAACTTTCGTCATTAAAAAATAACGCGTATCACTCAGATAGAGCAATAAAGGCAGCCCAGAAATATGAAAATAATACTTTTCTATCCGGTAATCAGCAGGGATTTGAAATGAAGCATCAAGTTGCCGGTCGATCTTATCTGGCTAGACTGCAGTTAACTCTCTACGGGCAAAGGGTTAAAACACGCCACCAGATGGTTATCCCCGGCGTCAACCAGTTCAGGACATCTCTGAAGACACTCATCTATTCTGCGGGGACATCGGCTGTAAAAAGAACAGCCGTTTTCCGGCCCTGTTTTTTCCCGGTCATCGGAGAGCACCTTCCCTCTGTTGCTTCTTCCTTTTCCAGGAACCGGGATACTCTCCAGCAGTAAAGCTGTGTATGGATGCCGTGGTGAGGAAAATATGTGGTTCTCTGTTCCGCTTTCCGCTATCTTCCCAAGATACATGACAGCCAGACGGTTTGCTACATGGCGTACAACAGCAAGATCGTGAGAAATAAAGAGAAGTGTCTGGTTGTAGGTGCTCTGAAGATCCTGGAGAAGATTGATAATCTGTGCTTGAATAGATACATCAAGGGCACTCACCGGTTCATCTGCAACAATCAACTCCGGTCCGGTTGCAAGGGCACGGGCGATGCAGATTCTCTGACGCTGACCGCCGGAGAATTCATGTGGATAGCGGTTGAGGTATTCATCGGAAAGGCCGACCTTGTTCAGAAGATCCTTTACAATTTCGGCACGTTTGGAACCGGAACAGATTTTGTGGATTATAAGCGGTTCTTCAATCACCTGCCTTACCGTAAATCGGGG
>CAYLVN010000510.1:0-2410 GCA_964387115.1 uncultured Fibrobacter sp. | reverse complement strand
TAGATTAAAACTTATTATAGCCTGGAAGAATTCAAGCATGTAAGGGAAAGTCGCAAGTAGCAAGTCAGGAGTTCAAAATGTCACTTTTTTGGTTTTGTAAGAAAGTAACAATACCGCCATACGTCACTCTATTTTTCCAGGGAAAAAACGGGGTGAGGCTAGTAAAAACCAACAAACGGCAATATCATTATATTAAGCGTCTTTATCTTAAAGGCTACAATAAATTTTAATCTACCACCAGTTCGCCAGTGCGGCCGCAATATCGTTTGCAAATGTGATAACCATACCTGCCTCCATAACTGGTGGACAACACAGGGGGATAGCGCAAGACCGGCGTCTTCGACGGGCTGGAGCGCAAGGGGGGACGCCCCCTCCCAAAAAAACTCCTGTTTTTAAAGAATTCTTTATATTGGGAACACCCTCTTCCAGAAAATCTTGATCCTTGTTTATTACTTGTATCGGGGGCTCCATCTTCCAAAAAGCTCTTAAATCTGGATTCCAAGAATTGCAAAGTAGAAAAATCGGAGAGTCTAAAAGAGTTGTTCAAGAAATCTTTGCTGAATTGTTTTAATAAATACCCCTGGGTAGCCGTAGTTGCTTTAGCAGAAATGAACATCTATATTAATGCATCGATCAAAAACTGATCCGATTAATAAGGAGAAACAATAAAAGATGAACGGATTAAAAACTACGGCCCTGTTAGGAGCCCTGACTGGTATTCTGGTTCTTTTCGGAAACTATTTAGGGGGAGGGCAGGGGGCAACAATAGCCCTGCTGGTTGCCGGAGTCATGAATTTTGGTTCCTGGTGGTTCTCGGATAAAATCGTCCTGTCCATGTACAGGGCGCAACAGGTAGAAAAGGCTGATGCGCCGGTTTTATACAATATTGTTGAGCGGCTCACACAACGTGCCCGCATGCCGATGCCTAAAGTTTATATAATTAATAGCGAATCTCCCAATGCGTTTGCCACCGGAAGAAGCCCTGATCACGCCTCGGTTGCGGCTACTATTGGAATACTGAGACTTCTGAGCGAGGATGAGCTTGAAGGTGTTATGGCTCATGAGCTTGCTCATGTGCAGAATCGTGATACTCTCACCGGTACGATTGCTGCTACCATTGCAGGGGCCATAACCTGGGTTGCCAACATGGCGAAGTGGGGGGCGATGTTTGGTGGGGGCAGAAGTGATGATAATGATCGCGGCGGGGCTATAGGTATGCTCTTTATGGCCATTCTGGCACCGATCGCAGCATCACTTATCCAACTGGCGATCTCCAGGTCAAGGGAATATGTGGCCGATGAATCGGGGGCGCAGATATGCGGTAAACCACTTTCACTGGCTAACGCCCTTTCAAAGCTGCAAAACGGTGTCAAGATGCTTCCGATGAACGGAGGAAACCCCTCAACAGCGCATCTCTTCATTGTTAATCCGTTCCGCGGCGGCATGGCATCCCTCTTCAGCACTCATCCGCCGATGGAGGAACGTATCAGGAGACTTCAGGAGCTGTCAAGACGCAGTTGAGGGCTATAAGGCAGTTGACAGAATCTTTTACTTTCGACCTGAGACTTTCGACTTGTGACTTGTGACTTGGAGAGACGTCCGCCGGACGTCTCTACCGGGATGTGAATTGTGAACTGCCAAGGCTCTCTCTCAGACGCAGGCAGTTTTTAACCGCAAAACCACCTATATCATTATTAAAATAGCCGTATACTGATTTTCCATCCCTGATCTGTTCTCTGATCCAGGCAGCCCAATCACGCAACAGCTCCTCATGGTAATCTCCTCCGTAAACAGAGGCGTAACCGTGGAACCTTATGTATATGGTATCAGATGTGACAATCCTCTCAGTTGCCAGACCTGACATGTCATGGATGCAAAAAATTTGACCATGTTCTTTTAAAAGCGCGTATGTTTCCGGGTTATACCATGTAGTGTTGCGGAATTCAAACGCGAATTTTGATTTTTGCGGGAGTTTCCTGATAAATTCATCGAGCCTCCCGATATCGATTTTCATCGAGGGTGGAAGCTGGACAAGGAATGCAGCAATTTTATGCTGCAGAGGCTCGAAAACGGAAAAAAACCACTCAAGCTCCCGCTCACAGTTTTTCAGTCTGCGAACATGGGTTATCAGCCGTGACATCTTTACCGCAAAACGAAAATATTCCGGTGAACGGCCTTCCCAGCCCTGGACCGCTTTTATGGTGGGAATACGGTAGAATGATGCATTCAGTTCAACAGTATCGAATACGGTGCTGAAGTATTCAAACCATCTCTTTTTGGGCACCGAATCGGGGTAGAAGATCCCCTTCCAGTGGTCGTATGTCCATCCGGATGTGCCTAATAGAACCATAGGGAAAGAGAAGGCAAGGAGGATGCCAGGTTTGGCGTTCAGCGTTCAGCGTTCAAAGGT
>CAYLVN010000509.1:0-2418 GCA_964387115.1 uncultured Fibrobacter sp. | reverse complement strand
CACTTTCCAGCGCTATATCTGTCCCGCTCCCTATCGCGATTCCCAGATCAGACTGCGCCAGTGCCGGGGCATCATTTATCCCATCACCTACAAAAGCAACAGTCTTTTTTAAATTCTGCAGTTTTTTGACTTCGGAAGACTTGTCCTGCGGATATACTTCTGCAAGAACATTCTTTATTCCCAGTTTTGAAGAGACTGTCCGGGCCGTTCGAAGGTTATCCCCTGTCATCATTATCACTTCTATGCCCATTTTCTCCAATTCACTGACAGCTCTGGCTGAGGTTTCTTTGAGCTGGTCGGCAATGCAAATCATCCCGAGAAATTTCTCTTCCTCAGCCACAAGAACAACAGTTTTCCCCTCAGATTCAAATTCAGCTACTCTCTCTTCATAAGACTCACAGGATATTCCCTTATCTTTCATCAGCGATCTGTTTCCAATTATTACAGTTCGATTTTCCACAGAAGCGGCAACTCCTTTACCCTCAATATTTGAGAAACCGGAGCTGTCAGGTATCGGAAGCTTTTTCAAAGAAGCTCTATTGACAATAGAATCGGCCAGGGGGTGCTGTGAACTCTTTTCAACGGAAGCTGCCAGCGAGAGAAGATAATCCTCTGAGCAGTCAACAGGCTCGATGTCGGTGATCTCAGGTTTACCTTTTGTTAGTGTCCCTGTTTTATCGAAAACGACAGTCGTGATCTGCTGAGCAATTTCCAGTGCCTCACCGTTTTTAATCAGTATCCCAAGTTCAGCTCCCCTCCCTATTCCAACCGTAACGGCTGTCGGAGATGCAAGCCCTAATGCACACGGACAGGCTATAACCAGTACCGCAATAAGAGTAGTAAGGGCAAACAGAAGTGTACTTCCGGCAATGAAGTACCACACTGCAAAGGAAATGAGTGCGACCCCAAGCACAAACGGGATAAAGTAGCTTACTGCTTTGTCAGCGATCTTCTGAATTGGAGGTCTGGAACCCTGAGCCTCCCTGACCAGCTTTATGATCTGTGAGAGTACCATATCGCTGCCCTCCCGTTCTGCCCTGAATTTTATGACACCATTGCCGTTTATCGTACCGCCCACCACCTGATCACCATCTTTTTTTGTAACAGGCAAAGCTTCTCCGCTGATCATCGATTCATCTACGGCACTATTTCCCCATGTTACAATGCCGTCAACCGGAATCTTTTCCCCCGGTTTAACAAGGAGAATATCACCGGACTTGACCTCTTCAATCGCGATTTTCCGTTCACCGTTATCTTCCACTAAATTAGCGGTTCTGGGCTGCAGGCCGATGAGTTTCTTGATCGATTCAGATGTCTTTCCTCTGGCTCCGGCTTCAAGAAAACGACCCAGAGTAAGAAAGCCGGCAAGCATTATGGCGGTATCGTAAAACATGAACTCATGTGTAAGCAGCACTCCAAATGTACCCATGAGACTTGCAATAAACGAAGTCCCGATACCCATTGCGTACATGACATCCATGGTGAGATTTTTTCTTCTGAGCGCAGCAGCAGCATCTTTGAAAATCGGCCAGGAAACATAGATGAAAACCGGAGCCGAGACTATCAGAGAAAAAAGCGGCAGATTGAATGCGTGATGAGGCAGAAACATGAGGATCATCAATGGAATGCTCACTGAGAACGCAGCTATTATTCTGTAAACCCTTTTTTGCTGTTCCCTGCGCCTTATTTTTTCACTTTCGTCTATGCCTGATTCTTCAACTATCCCTCTATACTCAAACCCTGAGCTGTTCACTGCTTCACGAAGCTGAGCAGCAGATACATCATACGGATTATAAGTGACAAACGCACTCTCTGTTGCAGGATTTACAGTAACATCGGCTACACCTTCAATGCGAGCAATAGATTCTTTGATTCTGTCTGCACATGAGGCACAGTGCATACCTCCGATAGAGATCGTTTTTTTACTGTATACTGCCTTAAAACCGGCTTCTTTTATGGCCTGTTCCAGTCCGGAGATTGTGATCTGTTGAGGATCATATCTGATCACTGCAGTTTCATTTGCGAAGTTAACTCTCGCCTCTTTCACCCCGGTTCTATCTGAGAGCGCGTTTTGGAGGTTTTTTGAGCAATTGACACAGTGCATCCCTGCGATTTTTATTTCAGTCAATCTGATTTTTTCACTCATTACAAGCCTGTCCTGAAAGTTTTGGATATCATACCTTCATACGATTTTTTTTTAGACGCAGCAATTCTGCAGAGGGTACCTTTAAAGGGTTGAAACAATATTTAACATTGTTTGACGGATCTTAATGATTTTCAAGCATAAGATATGAATATAAGACACGGTTGAGGGCGATCGTGCCATACAGATTCCATTTTACAGGCATCATTACCTTTAAATGCTTGATTCTATTGTCAAGTTTGCGGTACAGAGATCTTTCAGACAGATGGATTCAG
>CAYLVN010000508.1:0-2428 GCA_964387115.1 uncultured Fibrobacter sp. | reverse complement strand
ACTGAACGGAAACTACAGCCCTACAGGCAGGCTGAATGCCTGGGGTATAGATGGGGGGTATAATGGCACAACAGATATTTCATTGGCATTCGAAGCCGCGCGCAAGGCATTCCTCAGTGCTTCATATCCTAAAGAAAACCAGTACATAATATTCCTCTCTGACGGTGAATCTATGAATGTAGATCAGGAAAGGGAAAATTTTGAATCCGATTATATACAGGGAGAGAACCTGCCGACTACATTTACAGCTTACTTTATAAATGTAAATAAGTCTATTCCATCTCAGATAAATACCATGACTGATAATATTGCAGCCAACGGATATTCAACCAGGAATCCGTCCAGTGAGGTCTGGATAACATCGGGTTCTCAGACTGATCTTGCATCAAAGCTTATTGGACAGCTGGCCCTTGGAGGTGGTTCAAAGTATTTCACGAGCACACCTCTGAGTCTGACTGTTAATGGGATCACCACTTCAAAATTTGATGATTCCCTTGCCTACCTGCCCCGGGTAATTCCGCTTAGTGGGCAGTCCACTACTTTAAATGTTTCCTACAAATGGCACTGGGATCCGCCGCTTGACCGCGATGAAACAGCTACTTACACGACTGTTATTATGCAGAGTAAAACCCCCGACAATTTAAGTGTAGAGTGCTGGGATCAGGGGTATCTAAAGTTTTATCACCAGAATACAGATATAACCGGCCAGATAATCCAGGTACAGCAGACCTCAATTGAGGTCCGGTTTTACCCTCCGGCGGATCCGGGGATCACCGGGGCTGACATTGTGGTAAAGAATGCTGAAGGAACCGATTCGCTTGTACTCAGGATGGTAGATGAGGGTCAGTATTATTCAGCAATATTTACAAGAGAATACGGTTCACCGGAAAGTGACAACCTGCTGCAGAATGCGTTTTCTGACAGTGTGATAGCAATTTACCGCAATCCGGCCGTCCCTCTTGACACAATCAGAATCGCATCCAGAGTGGCTGAACCCCGGGATATTGGTGTAAGAAATGCCTTTTATGTAGACAGTAATGGCGATGGATATCCCGATATCATCAGGGTGATTCAGGGGACAGAAGTTCTTTCCAAAGAGGATTTGTCTGTGGTTAAAGGCTACATAAACCTTCAGACCGAGCGACCTGTTTCGGTGAAAGCAGTCGATACCACTGCTCTGGGTTTTGACATCTTTCTCAATGTTGATAAAACGCTGGGTGCCCCGTTTACCGGACTTTTTCCTGATGAAAGGCTGGTTGTTGACAGAGTCGCCGATCTTCCTGATGCGGGGGAGTTTCCCTTCACCAGCATTCTTCTTTCAGACAGCATGGCTCCGGTTATTCTGGAAGCTACCTACTATGATAATGCTTCAACATCAGTAAGAGACACCCTTAATGTGATGTTCTCAGAGGAAATTGATTCGATTACAAACCTCTATCCTTTCCTTTTCAGGGCTGCGGCCGATATCGAAGAATACAAGCCGAGACTCTCTACTGTAAGGGTTGACAGCAACAGCGCAGTTTTTTCTGTTATACCTGTTTCAGGAATACAGGATGTGCAAAAAGGTGATTCTATTCACATCAATCCTCTGGCCGATGTTTCAGATGTAAAAGGAAATATTCAAACAAATCCAGACAATGTACGGAGAAATCTTGATTACTTTCTTCTTTACAGTTTAAAAACCGCAGCATATTATGACACGACAGGCGATGGACTTATTGATGTGATAAAAGTAACTATGGATAAAACGCCTGATTCCCTGCTTCTCCGGCAGCTTTATTCAACCGTGGAGCTTCCCTCATATCGGACTTTTCCTATAAACTGAAGGATTTTACTTCGATAGAAAACGGTTTTACAATTGGTGTAAAGCAGCCAACCGGCACGGAGCCCAATACTGCAGTAGACAGTAGAGATGTTCTTGAAGTGAGATATACAGAGGCAGCAAATGGAAGTGTTGTAATGCCCGATAAGATACCAATTGCCGACAGCCTGTCGCCTGTTTTGATAAGTGCCAAGTATGTTCCGGGCGAAACGAAAGGCTCTGTGCGTACAGACTCTCTTATAGCTGAATTTGCAGAATCGGTACCCGTTCCTTCCAGTGATCAACCCTTTACATTCTACGACCCTGTAAAGGGTGTAACATATACCATGGAACTTCGTCATGTTAAGCAAAATGCTCCTGATGAGCATGTTTTTGCCGTTATTTCTATAGAGGGAAGAGAATTTCCTGACATTGCAGATTCCGTCTCTATTAATCCTGATGCAGATTTAAAGGATGCAATCGGGAATATCCAGGATTCACCAAACCGCAGATCCCAGTTGCTTTTCGGTGAACAGGATAATAAATATCGAATCATCTCTCTACCAAACCCATTTGACCCGATTTCCTCAACTATCCCCGCTTCGGTAAGGAGCTACTACGGAATTA
>CAYLVN010000507.1:0-2433 GCA_964387115.1 uncultured Fibrobacter sp. | reverse complement strand
CCGATTACCACTGTTACTCCACCGGATACCGGAGATACCATAGATATTCCAATAGATACCATTCCACCAGACACCGCAGATACCATAATAGGGGTGGATTGATCAATAAGATCGGCTCTTAAACTTGAGGGGCTGCAAAACTGCAGCCCTGTTTTTTTAGACAGTAAGAAGATGATCCCGGGATCAAGTGTTGAAATGAAAGCTTGTTTGGGGTAAGATATAGCTTGGAGGTGTCGTGAAGAGCTCAGGGTATAAACTAAAGGATTTTGCAAGAATCACCAATCTATCCCGGAAGGCGCTTCTCCTTTATGAGAAAAAAAAGCTTCTCATTCCGGCATTTGTGGATGAAAAAACCGGTTACCGCTATTTTGGAAAGAGTCAGCTCCGCAGAGCGGCACTGCTCTCTTTTCTTAGAAACCTTGATATCCCCTTATGTGATATTTCTTCTATTCTGGATGGAAAGATCGGGTTAAAAAAGTACTTTTCAGTCAGAGGGAAACGGCTGGAGCTTTTAAAACAGCAGATTAAAATCAACCATGCTCTCCAGAGTATTTCGATATGCGATTATGATGACAATCTGATTTCCGATCAGATAGAGATCACTGATGTTCCACAGATGACAGTTATATCACAGGAAGCCCGAAGCGGGGTTAAAGATATCCCGACATACTTTTCTCTTCTGAGCCGTTTTCTGCACCAGTGGAATATCCCGGCAAGCGGTTATCCATTTACAATTTACTTTAAAGATTCTGCTCCTGAAAAGCTGCACTATAAAATTTGCTATCCGGTAGAAAACTATACCCCTGTTCAGCATCCGGACCTGAGGTGTGAGGTGCTTTCATCGATGAAAGTAGCTTTTTTGTATCATTTTGGTGATTATGAAACCCTTTACCTTACCTATAATGAACTGAGAGAGGCAATGAAGAAACAGGGATTGAATTTTACAAATGAATATCTGGAAACTTATGTGATTTCCGGTGATAAAAAATATACTGATTCCTCAACATTTCTGACCACGGTTTCAGGAATTCTCCAATGATTTCCTCTTACCTCAAGCCACTCTTCTCCAGTTATTCCTGGCTGGTACTCTCTGGTAACCGGATTTACGGAGCTGTTCTTCTATTGATGTCTTTTGTTAACCCATCGTCGGGTGTTCTCGCTTTAGTGGCTTATTTGTCGCTTATTGCACTTGGAAAGCTCATGGGGCTCACAAAAGAGCAGATGGTCAGCGGAATGTATATGTACAATTCGCTTCTGGTAGGGTTGGCAATGGGCTATCTGTTTAAAATTTCCCTGCTTTCTTTGATGTTCACGGTAATTGCCTCATTTTTTTCTCTTCTGCTCAGCTTTTCTCTTCACTCAATCTTCAGCTATTATCTGCATCTTCCGATTCTCAACCTGCCGTTTACAATTACAGCGACGTTTGTGTATCTATCGTCAATAAGATACGGAAACCTCCATACTGCCGGCATACTGAAACTGAGCTATCTTAATATAGAACAGCTTCCTGTCTGGCTCTCCGGTTTTTTCAAGTCCACAGGAATCATTCTTTTCATGCCATACGATATTACTGGCCTGATGATACTTGTTTTAATGTTTTTCTTTTCCAGGATCAATTTCTTTCTGGCGGTATCTGGTTACTATTCAGGAACACTCTTTCTGACACTGCTCAAGGGATCATCGTATTCTGCTTTCACAGACCTGTATAGTTTTAACTTTATTCTGATTGCACTGGCACTGGGAGGACTGTTTCTAATCCCGTCAATAAAGACATATGTAATCGCCCTCACCGGTGTTCTTGTTTCGGTATTTATTCTTGATGCAATGGATATATTATGGTCGGGATTCGGTATACCTGTGTTTGCGTTTCCTTTCGTTATTGTTGTTCTTCCGGTCTTGTATATTCTTGCTACAAACCGGTTTCCGCTTGTCACTACGGCGTTCTTTGAAACACCTGAATTGAATCTTGAGCATTATATCAACTATACAAGCAGATTCAACCAGTCTCTTCCACAGCCACATCTTCCATTTTCCGGGGAATGGGAAATTTACCAGGGATTTAACGGGGAATGGACTCACAAAGGAATCTGGGGTCAGGCAGTCGATTTCGTGGTGAGTGACTCAGAAGGCAAGATCTTCAGAGGTGAGGGAAGAATGCTTGATGACTACTACAGTTATAATAAGCCGGTTGTATCACCTGTCAGCGGGAAAGTGACAGAGATCTGGAACGATTGTGCCGATAATGCAATTGGAGCAGTAGATGAGCAGAATAACTGGGGCAATTATGTGATCATTCTAAGTGATTGGGGTTATTATGTGGAGATCTCCCACTTTGCCAGGGAGAGCATCTGCGTTAAGGAAGGTGAATATGTTGTTCAGGGCCAGGTGCTTGGAAAATGTGGTAACAGCGGATATTCTCCCCAGCCGCATATA
>CAYLVN010000506.1:0-2445 GCA_964387115.1 uncultured Fibrobacter sp. | reverse complement strand
CAGTGTCATTAATTATCACTGCAGCATTATCACTGAAACGGATACAGGTACCATCCTTACGTCCGTACTCTTTTTTGGTTCTGACAATTACAGCTTTGGCCACAGTACCTTTTTTGACAGTACCGTTAGGGAGAGCATCTTTAACAGAAACAACGATAACGTCTCCGACAGTAGCGTAACGCCTGCTGGTCCCACCTAAAACTCTGATACACTCGACTTTCTTTGCGCCGGAATTGTCGGCAACGTTCAACCATGTTTCTTCCTGTATCATATTTTCCTCTACTTGCTTATTTTATCTCACAAGAGACTATTTTGCTTTTTCCAGAATCTCCCCAACACGCCATCTCTTGGTTTTTGATAACGGCCGGGTTTCGATGATCTTTACAGTATCACCAATTTTACTTTCATTCTTTTCGTCATGAGCAACATATCTGGTACTGGTTCTTACAATTCTTCCATAGACCGGGTGCATGAAGTTACGTTCAATCTTCACCACTACGCTCTTGTCCATCTTGTCACTGACGACAACACCTATACGTTCTTTACGATTATTTCTTTCAGCCATTCTCATTCCCTATTCTTTGGAACAGAACTATACGTTTCCTGTTTTACTTCTTTTCAGAAACGCCCCTGGGTTCAGCCTTTTCATTCATAATAGTCTTTGCTCTGGCAATATCACGTCTTACATGTCTCAACTGCAAAGGGTTTGCAAGTTGCCCCATTTTTGCCTGAAAGCGAAGATTGAAAAGCTCTTCTTCCCAGCCGTCAATTTTCTTTGTTAATTCCTCAGGTGATAAATCACGAATTTCTTTTGTTTTCATTATCATTTACACCTTATTTCTCTATTTCAACAATTCTGGCAGGTATTGGAAGCTTCTGAGCAGCAAGACGCAACGCTTCTTTTGCGGTCTCTTCCTTTACACCAGCCATTTCAAACATGACTGTTCCTGGCTTCACGACAGCTACCCAGCCTTCAGGAGCCCCTTTACCCTTACCCATACGGGATTCAGCAGGATGTTTAGTATAAGGCTTGTCTGGAAAAATACGAATCCATATTTTTCCACCCCTTTTGATGAAACGGGTCATAGCAATACGAGCCGCTTCAATCTGCCTGTTATCTATCCATCCCGGCTGTAAAGCCTGGAGACCGAATTCTCCGAAATCGATCTTATTGCAACGGGTAGCGAGTCCCCTCATCCGCCCGCGCTGTGTCTTTCTCCACTTTACTTTCTTCGGTGACAGCATCTCTCTAAAACCTCCTACGCATGCACGCCTTCGCCGGTTTTGGCAGGCTGCTTCTCAGTACGGTTGATTACTTCGCCTTTACAAATCCAGACCTTGACACCCACACACCCGTAGGTAGTGTGCGCAGTCGCTGTCGCATAATCAATATCCGCTCTTAAAGTATGCAGCGGTATTCTACCCTCTTTGTAGGTTTCAGTTCTGGCTATCTCAGCACCATTCAAACGTCCTGAAATCTGGACCTTAATCCCCTCAGCGCCCATACGCATGGCTGTTGAGATTGATTTCTTAGTTGCTTTTTTATAAGAAACCCTCTTCTCAACCTGACGCGCAATGTTATCTGCGACAAGCTGTGAATCCATTTCAGGTTTTTTGACTTCACGGATGTTGATCTGTATTTCTTTTTGAGTTAGATGCTGAAGCTCACCCTTGAGTCTTTCAACTTCCTCACCCTTTTTTCCGATTACGATTCCGGGTCTGGATGTATGAATTCCAACAGTAACCCTTTTGGCAGTACGCTCAATTTCAAGCGCAGCAATGCCACCATGTTCAAGCCTCTTCTTAAGGTAATTACGAATAAGAAGATCTTCATAAAGATAGTCTGGAAAGCGCTCTTTAGCGAACCAGTTTGAAAACCAGGAACGTGTAATACCTAATCTCAACCCTACCGGATTTGTTTTCTGACCCACAACTCCTCCTGTTAATTAGCAACCGTAACAGTTACATGACACATGCGTTTCAAGATCTGTGAAGCGCGTCCCTGTGCACGCGGACGAAACCGCTTCATCACAGGCCCTTCATCTACCTGAATCTCTTTTATACGGAGTTCATCAACGTCAATTGCTGCATCCGTATGCTTACTCTGCAAGTTGGCAACGGCTGACTTAAGCAACTTGGCTATATCAGTAGCAACCTTCTTGTTTATATTCAGATCCAGAAGACCTAATGCTTCTCCAACCATCATTCCCCGAACCGCATCTGCCACCAGACGGGTTTTTCTTGCCGTCGAACGCAGATAACGCACTGTAGCTTTCGATTCCACGATTCCTCCTCAGCCCTATTTCTTAACAGCTGCAGTTTTGTCGGTTTTGGCAGCACCACTATGACCACGAAACTGACGGGTCGGTGAAAACTCCCCCAACTTATGTCCCACCATATTTTCTGAAACATAAACAGGGATGAACTTGTTCCCATTGTGTACTG
>CAYLVN010000505.1:0-2452 GCA_964387115.1 uncultured Fibrobacter sp. | reverse complement strand
CAACCGGTGGACAACAAGGGGTATAGCGAAAGACCGGCGTCTTCGACGGGCTTGAGCGAAAGAGGGGACACCCTCTTCCAGAAACTCTTCATTCTTGATTATTATTATTATCTGTATCCAGTATCAATTCCCATATCTGGGACTGGCATACCGATTGAACTATTCTATTTCGGGGCAGCAATCCCTTTTTTACTCTTTCTGGAGCATATATGAAAGTATGGCCTGGATACTCCTATCCTCTCGGGGCGACCTGGGATGGAACCGGGGTTAATTTTGCTATTTTCTCAGAGTTCGCAACTTCGGTGGAACTGATACTTTTCGATTCTGAGGGAAAGCAAAGTGGTTCTGTAAAAATGGTGGACAACACCGATCAGGTGTTTCATCTATACCTTCCCGATGCCCGTCCCGGACAGCTTTATGGATACCGGGTTTACGGCCCCTACGAACCCGAAAACGGGCATCGGTTTAACCCCAACAAATTGCTGATCGATCCTTATGCCAAAGCGATCGCCGGGGATATAATCTGGAACGATGCTGTTTATGGATATAAAACCGGTGATCCATCAGAGGACCTGAGTTTTGATGATCGGGACAGTGCCCCTTTTATTCCTAAATCTGTGGTTGTAAACACCTGTTTTGCCTGGGGTAATGACACTCACCCCAAAATTCCGCTTAACAAGAGCCTCATCTACGAAACGCATGTCAAGGGATTGACAATCCTGAATGAAAAAGTACCGGAAGAGTACAGAGGAACTTACGCCGCCATCGGAAGCGAGGAGATGATCGAGTATTTCAAAAAGCTTAATATAACCGCAATCGAACTCATGCCTGTGCACCATTTCGTTCACGATCATTTCCTGGAAAAAAAGAATCTCAAAAACTACTGGGGGTATAGCACCATAGGATTTCTGGCCCCCTATTCAGGTTATTGCAGTGCCGGAATCCACGGGCAGCAGGTCGAAGAATTCAAGACCATGGTCAAGACTCTTCACCGGGAAGGGATAGAAGTAATTCTGGATGTAGTCTACAACCATACATCGGAGGGAAATCACCTTGGTCCGACCCTCTCGTTCAGGGGAATTGACAATGCCAATTATTACAAGCTTGTAAAAGGTAATAAGCGCTACTATATGGATTATTCGGGGACCGGCAACACTCCAAATATGGCAGGTCCGCGATATCTGCAGCTTTTAATGGACAGCCTCAGGTACTGGGTTCTTGAGATGCATGTGGATGGTTTCCGGTTTGATCTGGCCTCGACGCTGGCCCGTGAATTTTACGACGTGGACCGACTCGCCGCATTTTTTGACATAATCCATCAGGACCCGGTTGTGTCTCAAGTAAAGCTTATCGCGGAGCCCTGGGACGTAGGTCCCGGGGGATACCAGGTCGGCAATTTTCCCATTTTGTGGGCTGAGTGGAACGGAAAATACAGAGACACCGTGCGCAGGTTCTGGAGAGGGGACCCGGGGCAGGCAGGAGATCTTGCCTACAGGCTTACAGGAAGCAGTGATCTTTATGAAAAAGGAGGTCGCAAACCTTATGCAAGCGTAAACTTTGTGACTGCTCACGACGGATTCACACTGCATGATATTACTTCTTATGAATCCAAGCACAATGAGGCAAATAAAGAAAACAACAAAGATGGTTCAAATGATAACCTGAGCTGGAACTGCGGTGTTGAGGGGTTTAGTGCCGACCAGAATATCATTAAACTTCGCAACAAGCAGAGGCGCAATTTCATGGCCACCCTTATTCTCTCCCAGGGAGTCCCGATGATCCTCAATGGAGATGAGATTCTGCGGACAAAGAATGGAAATAATAACACATATTGCCAGGATAATACCATTTCATGGTTAAACTGGAACCATGATGAAAATGCGAAAAACTTCCTCTCATTCACCCGTTACCTGACCACAATCTGGAAAGAGCACCCGATGCTCCAGCGAAGCAATTTTCTTCACGGACGAAATATAATGTCGCCGGGGAAAAAAGATGTCTCCTGGTTTCTTCCGGACGGAAACGAGTTTAAGGAAGCGAACTGGAAAAATCAGAATACCCGCTGTATCGGGATGCTTCTTGCCGGGGATGCTAATGATGAGAAAGATGATAGAGGTAATAGAATAAAAGATGACACAATGGTTGTACTCCTTAATGCATTCTGGGAACCGGTTCGCTTCTGCCTGCCAAAGGAATTTTCAAACGGACCATGGACAGTAATACTTGACACCAGATATGACCGGGGGAAGCCTCCCGAGCAGACAGCATCCTATGGAGATACCTACGAGACTGAAGAGCGGTCTCTTGCGGTACTGCTTTCACCCCAGCCGGAGAAATGGGAGTGGTTAAAGGCTGTGTGCAAGCTGATGCCCCCCCGGCAGAACAGTTAATGTCACTTGCCCCCAATCCGTCACTGCCGCAAAAGAAGGGAATGATCAAATATTTACAAGTG
>CAYLVN010000504.1:0-2457 GCA_964387115.1 uncultured Fibrobacter sp. | reverse complement strand
AAGGACGCAGGCCAAGTTTCATCGATGCCGCCCCGCCGGAAAAAGGCAACCGGCTCTACACTTATTTTGTAAACTGTCTGAAAACTCATCTCCGCAAAGTGGAAACAGGTGTATTCGGGGCCATGATGGAAGTAGAACTTGTGAACGACGGGCCGGTGACATTTGTGCTTGAGAAATAAAATTAAACCCTCTCTGTAGTTTAAGTGCAGGATGATGCAATCTTTCAGCGCAGCGTTTCCTGCCGTTTTCATGACTTATACAGAAATATTCAAAATTTGTAATATTCTCCCCACTCACAATATCTAACTATTGAACAATTCACGATCCCGAAACGAAGTATAGAAGTATATTAGATCTCCACCATTTTGGAGTACCATATGTTGAGAAAAGGAAGCTGCCTTGCAGCGGTGATGATAGCCATTTGTTGGCAGACGATCTCCGGGGAAACAAACACCTCGTTAAGCTTTACGGATGTGCTCAAGATAGCCGCAGACAGCAGCATAAGCATACACCTCTCACAGAATCAGACCCTTTCGCGAATCGCCTCTGCAAGGCTGGCAAACGGAAGTCTGCTTCCATCCCTTTCCGCCAGCACATCAACGAGCAAAAGAATTCCTTTTAGAGATGATTTCTCTGCACCTGCCACTGCCGATGCAGGGATAAGCCTCAGTTACAGTCTCTCTGCAAAGACTTTTTACGACCGCAATTCCGCAATTCTTGGCAGACAGGCAGCAGAGTCATCTGAGCAGCAGACCCGTGATGATATTCTTCTTAATTCGGCGCAGCTCTTCCTTAATATCGTCTCAACAAGTTCATCAATTGAAGTCGAGGAAGCTAATCTGGAGTACCAGAAAACCCAGCTTGAGCAGATAGAGGCCTTTTACCAAAGCGGAAGGAAATCGATATCCGACGTTCTCCAGCAGAAGACACTTCTCTCAGAGGCGCAGTCAAGAGTGTTAAGGGCGCAGCATGCCCGCGATCTTGCCCGTATGGAATTGTACTCGCTTCTGGGGATACCGTTTACACGGGAGATCTCCTTTGATGATAATGAAGTCTGGAGTTTATCAGAAAGCATTAACAGTGATTCTTCATTTATCCCTGTCGACCCGCAGGAAAAAAATGAGATATCCGGTATCGAGGCCCAGAAGAGTACAGTTCTGGCGGCAAAAGAGAGTTTGCGTGGCGCGCAGCTTGCAAATCTCCCTACACTCGGGGTGTCCGCAGGAGTATCGGCAGATAAAACATTTTCATCCGTTGACCGCGGAATCGGCGGCCCTGATGGAAGAGTTGGGGTTTCGCTTTCATTTCCCATATTTGACAGATTTCAGCGCTCTACATCTGTTACACGAGCCGGGCTTGATTTGCAGTCAGAACAGCTCAGGCTCGAGCAGTTAAGCCGTGATGCGGCACTGGCACTTCAGAGAGCAATGCTTGACTGGAGATCCGCAAAACAGCAGACCGGAGTTGTAAATGACCGTCTGACATCCGCGCAGCAGACCCTTGAAGCTGTAAAGGAACGCTATGCTGCAGGGGCGGCAACACTCACCGAAGTTTCATCGGTAAATTCTCAATTTCTTGAGGCACGACTTGCTCAGGTCGAAGCGCAGCTTCAGGTTGTTCAGTCATATCTTAACATTCTCCATAAAAGTGGTCGTATCACCACGATAATCGGCTCAGGAGACGGGCCGGAAAAAGGAACTGGCAGATGAAAAAGAAAACGATCTTTACTGCTCTTGGTGCAGTGATAGTCATCTCCGCTGCAGTGTGGTTTTTTATGGTAAAAGAAAAAGCAGTGTCGTACTCGTATGAGACAAAAAAAATAGAAAGAGGAACTCTGGAGAGTACCATTACAAGCACCGGGACACTCAATCCGGTGGGTTCAGTAGAAGTGGGGACACAGGTTTCCGGCACTATCTCCAAAGTGTATGTTGACTACAATGATACTGTCAAAAAAGACCAGATTATCACAGAGCTTGACAGGACATTTCTCTCCAGTGCCCTCGAAGAAGCCAAAGCATCTCTGTCACGCGCCAGAGCTCTTTACGAACAGGCTGAGGCGGAGTATGAAAGGTGCAAGCCGCTGCACGAAAAGAAATTTCTCTCTGATCAGGAATTTGCGAAAGTAAAAACAGATTACCTTTCACAAAAAGCGGCACTGGAAATCTCCCAGGCATCGGTAAACAAAGCCAGAATAAACCTGGGATATGCCACTATCCGCTCCCCTATCTCCGGGATGGTTATAAGCAGGAATGTTGAAGTAGGGCAGACAGTATCTGCCAGTCTTTCCGCCCCTGTTTTGTTTGTAATTGCGGAGAATCTCAGCAACATGGAGATTCTGGCCAGTGTTGATGAGAGTGATATCGGGAATATCAAATCGGGGCAGGATGTCAGATTTTCTGTCCAGGCTCATTCCGAAAAGACATTTACGGGTAAGGTCAGCCAGATAAGACTTCAGCC
>CAYLVN010000503.1:0-2498 GCA_964387115.1 uncultured Fibrobacter sp. | reverse complement strand
AATGTACTGCTGTTTTTGTTTGTCGCATGTACGAACCTCACCAACCCCTTTCTGGACAAAGAAGAAGCCATGGGGAGAATTGTCAACAGTGGCCTGGGCTCCCGTGATACTGCTGGAATCTTCACCACATACTCTTTCATTGTGGATCTCTACCTAAGAGAGCATCTTGACAGCTTCAGGGTTCATATCGACAAGAACCGGCTCTGGGGTTCCTCTGATACAGTTGTGCGGCAGAGTGCATTTATTTCAAGTTACAGATTCTCCTTTCCGGTTTCATTCTCCGACACAGGCCGTCAGAAAATCGAGCTGATATCCTATAAAAATGATGGTACTACAGTAAAAGACAGCCACCATGTATATGTCAAATCCCCCTTATACCAGGCCGGAATCAAAGGCGGGATTGGAGATTCGATCCGTTTAAGTACAAAGCCAGTAAGTGATCAGGTAGTGTATGTCTGGGATTTCCGCAACGGAGTCATAATCAGAGAGTTTTCTCCTTCAGTGAAGATCGGAGTTACGGCATCTTTTACCTGTCCAATTGGTGAACTTTACGTGGAAGATCTGAAAAAGAAGCGTTCTCCCTCAGTGCTGTTTCCTATAGTGAGCACCGGACGGGTAGTCGATACGACCGCGCCACAGATAAGAAGTATACGCTGCAACGGGGAACCGGTCGAGAAATATTACACAAGCAGAACCGACACCATGCTTCTTGAACTGGACATTGTAGATGCCAGCAGACTCAAAGTAACTGTAAACGGATCTTCTGTTACCAAGGACAGCGAGAAGTTGTTTTTCAGAACCAAAGTTTTTATCAGACACAAAAAAGACAGTACGGCAATATTCATAAACGCAACCGACAGCGTGGGATATTCCACAAAAGACACACTATATGTAAAGCACAACCGGATACCGGTATGGGTCAACACCCCCTCTTATTCAGTTATTTTCCCCGGTGAAGAGAGCATATTTGACATTTCTGTTTCAGACCCGGACAAAGACCCTCTTTCTGTCACCATGATCGTTACAGACAGCGCCGGAAATTTGAAGTTTCAGAATACTGGAAGCGGGAATATTTCCTGGACTCCGCAGATGTCTGACATTGGTGTATATGATGCGACATTGAAAGCATCTGATGGATTTGAATCTATTGAAAAGAGCTTTGTAATTGTGGTCAAGGGTGTATTTGCTGTACCTGTGAAGTTCCTTACAACTGAAGAAGCTTTTCCGGATACTGTTTATATCGGAAAATCGATAGATGTGACCCTTGAGGAGATTCCTCTTACGGGCACAAAGCCTTTCAAATATGCAACAATCTTTCTGGACAGTGCGGACAGGATCATAAAGGTCATACCCGAAGGAACTGACAGTGTCGTGCGATGGACTGCCACAGCAGCCGATACAACAGTGCGGAAGCTGAAGGTAACTGTCAAAGACAGCTGCGGTCTTATGGATTCAATAGTTGCCGATATACATGTCATGAGAGAGATAGTCTCATTTCTGCGGTGGGAGAATAACTATTCACCTAAATTCAACGAAGGCGGTACTCCGGGCGGCTCAATCGGACTGGTGATGAAACCGCCGTTGTCCTCTTCTGTTTCTATTCCGTATACAATTTCCTTTCCGGCAATCAATGATGCTGCAGTGGGTTCTGATATAAGCTCGCCGCTGAGTGGAAACTTTGTATTCAATGCGGGTGATACTATTTCGTTTTTATCTCTGGAGATAAATGATGATCCGATGCCGGAGTTTTCAGAAAAATTCGAGGTTCACATTACCGAACCTGATTCTATCAGATTCATAGCCGACCTGGATAAAGTATTCCATGGAGAGATCATCGACAACGATATCGTTTTCTTCTATTTCAATGAGACAGAGGCCGCAATAGTGGAAAATGACACGGTTTATACTGTGGTTGCCAGTTTATCAAGACCGCTTGACAGACTTCTGGAGCTCAGATGTATACTGGGTGAAAACACCACCGCGACTCCGGGAAGTGATTTTACTCTGGACAATGACTTCGGCAAGGTGGCTTTTGAACCCGGTGAGACAGAGGTTGAAATAAAAATTCATATCAGGCAGGATCTGATCCCGGAACAGGATGAAACTATAGTGCTGAAGCTTGTTTCCGATGATTTATTTGCAATTTCCAGAGATGATCAGGATTTTGTCTTTACCATCCATGACGACTCAGATGTGGCTTCGACTTATTCCTTTGCCATAGAAGATTCTTCCGGTTCTGAAAACATCTCAGAGGTGAAAGTGAAGGTCAGGCTTGACAACCCTCTGGAATCGGCAGTAGTGCTGCAGCTTTCTGTCACCGACAGCAACATGACAGCATCAGAATATTCAGTCTGCAACGGATCTGACACACTGATTTTTGCACCAGGGGTAACAGAGCGTGAGATTACCATTAACGTGGTTGACGATACGATACCGGAAGACCGGGGTTTTATCAGGATAGATCTGAGTTCCAGTTCCCAGCTTGTGAGAGCCGGTGA
>CAYLVN010000502.1:313-2510 GCA_964387115.1 uncultured Fibrobacter sp. | reverse complement strand
CCTACAGTACACTGCTTTTATTAGAGGAGCAGTCGAGAACCTGTATTGCCTTTTTTTGTTCCCGTACCTGATAACCTACAGATGAAAAACAGACTTTGTTGATTTAAGATGACGCCAGTATAGAATTACCCCTCTTTGGAAAGCCTGCTCTGGAGCCCCAGAGATGAATTGATGACAAAAAACTAAAGTCCTTATTTCATCTCTGGGGTGGTCATAAATCGAAGTACTTCACATTCCGGTAACCCCATCATATAATAAAAGTGCAGGTCCTTAAACATAACTAAAACCTCTTATTTGAGATTTCAACATGCCGGCAACTTTCAATCTCTTACATCTCTTTTCACTCCTCTGCGGACTCGCCATTTTTCTTTACGGAATGCAGCAGGGCGAAAAGAACCTCAAGAGAATCGGAGGAACAGATCTCCGCAAGGTGATTACGATTATAACCCGCCATCGCCTGAGTGCTTACATAGCCGGATTTTTTACTACTTTACTAACGCAGTCCTCCTCCGCTACGACAGTGATGCTTGTGGGGCTGGCTAGCGCGCAGATGATGACTCTTGGCCAGTCGCTGGGGGTGATCCTGGGGTCTGATCTTGGAACAACTCTTACCGTCGGGCTTTTCGCAATCAAATTCTACTATGTCGCGCCATTTCTGATTGCAGTCGGTTACTTCACTTCAATAAGCCGCAAGTCGGAAAGACTGTCGGGTTATGGAAATTTGGTGCTGGCCCTTGGCTTCATTTTTTTCGGCATGCAGATGATGGCAGAGGCTGTTACTCCGCTTCGAAGTCTTCCTCAATTCGAAAAGATGCTTCATTCCAGTTTGGTAAACCCATGGTATGGACTGCTTGCTGGAACTCTGATCACAGCCGTTATCCAGAGTAGTGCAGCCACTCTGGCGATAGTTATTACCCTGGGAGAACTTTACTCTGCCGGAGGCGGATTCGTTCCGGGTGTAAAGAATTTTTCCCCCTTGTTCTGGGTGCCAATCTTGGAACATGTGTTACAGCTTTTATTTCCACAATCAGGGCAGATCTGGAAGGGACACGCGTTGCGTGGGCCCACTTCCTGTTCAAGCTTGCCGGGACAATAATCTTGTTTCCAGTTACCGGGTTTTTAGGCAAATTCGATTCTTTCCTGGGCGGGTCGGCTGCGATTCAGATAGCCGTACTGCATACTACATTCAATCTCTTTATCTCAATTCTCTTCCTTCCATTTCTGCAATCTTTTGAATGGCTGATTTTAAAACTTGTTAATCCCAAAAGTAAATCGCAGGCCCGATATCAGGTCTCCTATCTTCATGAGAATGTGCTGGGGCTTCCGGTACTGGCGCTTTCACAGGCTGTAAAGGAAATCGCAAGGATGTCGGAGGTAGTGTCAAAGATGGTTGAGGAAAGCAGAATGCTGATAAACCGTTTCGATCAGCGCTGTAAATCTGCAATAATTACAAGTGATGATGAAGTGGATTTTCTGCATGAAAATATCGTTACTTTTCTCACACGCATGGGACGAGGGGAGCTGGACCCCGATCAGTCATCGAAATTATACCAATTGTTGATGATTACAACGGACCTGGAACATGTTGGTGACATAATATCAAAAAGCATAGTAATGCTGGCCGAGAAAATTGAACTGAGCCCTCTTCCTTTGTCGATTGAAGGCAGACAGGAGATAATTGAGTTTTTCGGAAATACAGCATCTAATTTCCAGGAGGCTCTGGCTGCATTTGTAATCAGTGATATTGAACTGGCACAGGAAGTTTATGAACGCAAGAGGGGTAGCGGGGTCCTGTACAATGAGCTTTTTGAAAGACACATGGACAGACTTTACAAAAGAAAACCTGAATCTTTGCAGACAACCTCAATTCATGTCGACCTTCTTGAAGAAATACGCCGGATAAATCATTTCACATTCCGCATCGCGGCTCATATTCTTAAGATTCACAATCCAGAATGAAAAGCGGTGAAAAGTAGATCACGTATGAGGCGGAAAGCTCTCCTGTCGTATTTCTGGAATTTTTTCCAAAGCTGAAAAATATTCGAATAAAAGTTGCACTAAATGAGATTTTGATTTATATTGATTCTATGCATAGAAACGCCATTGACAAACAAATAGCTGAATTCTGCCACAGCATCAAGCAGGCAGATGATGTTGAGGTCATAAAGAAGTTGTTCTCTGAGATGTTTACTGAACC
>CAYLVN010000502.1:0-303 GCA_964387115.1 uncultured Fibrobacter sp. | reverse complement strand
AGATGGAAGCTTCTCAAGATGCTCCAGAACGGCATTTCACAGAGAAAGATTGCCGTTGAGCTCGGAATAAGCCTGTGCAAGATAACCAGAGGAGCAAAACTTCTGAAAGACAGAAAATCGGTAATAGGATCTATCATAAAGCATTACGCTTAACTAATTACAGGAGTTAAAAAATGAGTGTCAAGATTTACCTGGATGAAAGTGAAATCCCGCGTCAGTGGTACAATATCGCCGCTGACCTTCCCACAAAACCACCGCTTGCACCTGATGGCAGTCCGCTTACCCCTGAGATGCTGGCGCCGG
>CAYLVN010000501.1:0-2525 GCA_964387115.1 uncultured Fibrobacter sp. | reverse complement strand
CAGACATCACAGAAGCAGCATGACTTACCAGCCCGATCCTTTTACCCCTGAGAGGAAACGGTATCTCTCTGGTAAACACATCCAGCCCGAACTTGACCATTCTCCTGTCCTCCGAAAAATTTAAAAATAACTCCCGCAAACCTTACCTGTAGAGTACCTCTCCCACAATTCATCTTTTCTCTGCCATTTCGCCTCCGAAAGCCTTTTCTCTCTCCCTCTGGCCCCCCTCTTGCTCTCAATAACGTCATAATCCGGGTCCCCCACGATAAATTATTTATCACTCTTTCCGTATTCATATACACCTATTCACCAAACAAATGATATAATTTAAAGCATGGATTTTAAGCTCAAAGCAAACTACTCCCCTGCCGGTGATCAACCCGAAGCAATCGAACAGCTCGTTGACAACATAAAGCAGGATATAAGAAATCAGGTCCTTTTAGGGGTGACCGGATCAGGAAAAACATTCACCATGGCAAATGTGATCCAGCAGATCAAAATGCCAACCCTGGTCATCTCACACAATAAAACACTGGCTGCTCAGCTCTATCAGGAGTTCCGGGATTTTTTTCCTGACAACGCGGTAGAATACTTCGTCAGCTTCTACGATTACTACCAGCCCGAAGCTTACATACCCTCTACCGATACATTCATTCAGAAAACCTCTCTGATAAACGATGACATCGACCGGTTGCGGCTCAAAGCCACCTGTTCCCTCTTATCCAGAAAAGATGTAATAATCGTTGCCAGCGTTTCCTGCATCTACGGAATCGGTTCCCCCGAGGCCTATCTCTCATCCAGCTTCATCGTAAGGAAAGGGGACCTGATCGATCGAAGAAAATTCCTTCTGCGCCTCACGGAAATGCAATACCTGCGCAATGACATCTCTCTGCAGAGAAGTACCTTCAGGGTAAAAGGAGATGTTATTGAACTGCAGCCGGCCTACGAGGAAACAGCGCTCCGAATGGAAACTTTCGGCGACCAGATCGAAGCCATAAGGCGGATAAATCCGGTCAGTGGTAAGGTCATTGGTGAACTCGATGAGATCACTATTTTTCCGGCTAAGCATTACATGACCATGGGTGTCACCATGGATGAGGCCGCGGAGCAGATCGGCACAGAACTGGCAGGCCAGCTTGAAAATTTCAGAGCACACAACAAGCTGCTCGAGGCTCAAAGGCTGGAACAGCGTACTCTTTACGATATAGAGATGCTTAAAGAGGTCGGGTACGTAAACGGCATAGAAAACTATTCCCGCATTCTTGACGGAAGAGAGCCAGGAAGCAGACCCTATACCCTGATTGACTTCTTCAAGCAGCCGTTCCTGACCATAATCGACGAATCTCATGCCTCGATACCCCAGATTCAGGGGATGTTCAATGGAGACCTGGCACGAAAAAGCACCCTGGTCGAACACGGCTTCAGGCTGCCCTGCGCACTGGACAACAGGCCACTGCGTTTTCCGGAATTTGAAAGCCTGATGGACTATGTCGTTTACGTTTCGGCAACACCGGGAGATTACGAACTGCGAAAAAGCGGCGGTCTCATTGTAGAACAGGTAATCAGACCGACACACCTGGTCGACCCTCCCATAGAGATCAAACCTGCCCTTAACCAGATTGATGATCTTATAGATCAGCTCAGAACCACCGTGGAACGGCAGGAACGGGCTCTGATCACCACTCTGACTAAAAAAATGGCCGAAGATCTTACAGAGTATCTGGAAAGCCTTGATTTCCGCGTCCGTTACCTCCATTCAGAAATCGACACTCTGGAAAGAACAGACATTCTGCGGGATCTGCGGCTGGGAACTTTTGATATTCTCATAGGCATAAACCTCCTCAGAGAGGGACTGGACCTGCCTGAAGTGGCTCTGGTGGCCATCCTCGATGCTGACAAAGAGGGATTTCTACGTTCTGTCAGGTCTATAGTGCAGATCGCAGGCAGAGCCGCACGAAACATCAACGGAAGAATTATTTTATATGCGGATACCATGACCGATTCCATTAAAAAAGCACTCGATGAAAGTACCCGCAGACGCAATAAGCAGCTTGAGTACAATAAAGTCAACGGGATACAGCCCAAAAGTGTCCAGAAACGCATTGATGAACAGCTGACATACAGAAGCAACAGTGAGGAACCGGAACTGCTCTATGCTGCGGAAAAAAAGAACACCTACTCCAGAAGCCGCAAAAAAGGCAAACAAGGCACCTCTGGAAAAACAAGCATAAAAGAACTGGAAAAAGAGATGATGGAAGCTGCCAGAAATCTGGACTTCGAAAAAGCCGCCCGCCTCAGGGATACCATCTCAATGCTCCGGAGAGATTCATGAATCTTGAACTGGCCCGTAAAAATCTCTCCTCCGAAAACCCCGACCTGGTTGCCCAGAGCCTCCGTCTGTTTTCTGTCTACGGAAAACTCGGAGATTTACAGTTCATAATGACACTGTTCAAACATCCAAGCCCCGATGTTAAAAAAGCCGCAGTGGAAACCGCCACACAGATCATCAGAGAAAACCTGATCAG
>CAYLVN010000500.1:0-2527 GCA_964387115.1 uncultured Fibrobacter sp. | reverse complement strand
GAGCCACTGGAGAAATGGTTCTGAGCAAAAGTACAGGCAAACAAGACTAATACAGGGACAAGATATTTATGTGAGCGCAGCATTGTATTCATTGTTGCTCCATATACGAGCCGGAAATATTAGTTTAGATTATCTTCGAGAATAAAATAATTGAATGGTTCTCTGCATGCACGTGCGGGGTATTTTATACTGCAGGTAAAATGAGATAGATGCACTACCGCGATTGATCCTTGCGCTCTTTATTGATTCAATATCAATAATTCAGCGCAATTTGATATATTTTTAAATCGTATAGTGAAATAACCTTAAAATATTTGAGTACAATCTGAAGAAAAGTTTGATATTTTATAATAAATACTGTTAATCTGACAGCCTATGTTGATGAAACAGCAGTTTATTTAAGCGTTAAAACAATTTTATCAAACAGTAATCAACATTTGAGTTTCTTAGTCCCATATCGAAAGGTTTTTATGAATAAAAAACAGAGGATAAGAACAACATTGGCCACAAGTATCGCCAGTATTCTAATCACAGCATCTGTAATTAATGCCCAACCTGCTAAAGGAGCAAACAAATTTCTCGGAAACATAACAACCAGAGGTGCGATCCGCTCAGATTTCCTTACTTACTGGAACCAGATCACAGGTGAAAACGAGCATAAGTGGCAATCGGTTGAAAGAAACCGTAACAATATGAACTGGGGTGGTGGTGATAACATCGCAAACTATGCCAAACAGAATGGAATTTCCTGGAAGTTTCATACACTTATTTGGGGAAGCCAATACCCAACCTGGATGGATCAATTATCACAATCAGATCAGCTCAAAGAAATTACGGAGTGGTTTGATGCAGCACAAAAGAAATATCCTGATGTCCCAATGATCGATGTTGTCAACGAAGCTTATGAATCAAATGGCGGGAGACATGCTCCACCACCATGGAAGAATGCTCTGGGGGGCAATGGAACCACAGGGTTTGATTACATAATTAAAGCATTCCAGATGGCACGTCAACGCTGGCCCAAAGCGATTCTGATCTACAATGACTATAACAACTGCGAATACGGTAATGAGGTCAACTGGACCGTTAGATTGATGGAAGCAATGAAGAAAGCAAACGCGCCTGTCGATGCGATTGGTTGTCAAGCTCATGATGCCTGGAAATTACCAACCGCAACAGTTAAAAGTAACATCGATAAACTAGCAGCTACCGGGTATCCGATCTTTATCACAGAATATGATATTGGTGAATCAAATGATGTCAGACAGAAGCAGATTATGGAAGAGCAATTTACAATGTTCTGGAAACATCCCAAAATTGTCGGAATTACGTACTGGGGATACCTTGTAGGATCGACCTGGCGCAATGGAACCGGACTCCTAAATTCGAATGGTTCCGAACGTCCTGCTTTGACCTGGCTTAAAGATTTTGTAAAAAACAATCCCAATCCTCCCAATGATTTTCCCGATCCGCTTAAAAACGGGGGGGGAATCCCTCTAAGATCTGTATCTGAACCATCTCAAAATCAACGACTAGAACAGATTCAAATCAGTCAAAATGGATCACTGGTAAATGTAACATTTCAGAACTATAGTAATGAAAAAGTACATCTCAATGTTTACAATCTTAATGGCAAGATTGTACACTCAGATGGTTTCAAAACTGTTTCGGATAATGCAAATACCTGCAGTTTCAATACCAGAGGGATGTCAAACGGTTACTATGTAGTCAAGGCGTTCAGTGGAAATTCAGTTCATAATGCAAGTTTTGTTGTAACAGGCCGATAAGATCCGCACATTTTTTTTAATTCATACCTGAATAAAAAAGGCACTTTACTACGAAGTGCCTTTTTTATTCTTATTTAACGAATTTGAGTTTTCCCTGTATGTAAACTATCCATACATGTAGATATATGCTATTCTCGCAATTTACCTTAATCTGTTTTCTTCAAGGACGCTTCGAGGAGTAAAACAAGCTCAAGTTCTGTTTAAAAAATATTATATTGTAAGATTAAATCTTTAGAGGTCGAACATAACCAGATCTAACACTAAATTAAATGTTTTCAAAAATAACTGAAGGGGGTTCTATGAAAAAGATACTTACTGTCATCACTCTTTTTTCGATTTTTTCCATTTCTCAAGGTGCAGAATGGGCTACAGACGAAGGAAGTTGTTTTCAAAAGGGAGACATGAATGGATCTGTCGGGCTAAGTATGTTTTATTTTGGTTTCTATGGAACATTCGATTATGCAGTTCATGAAGCAATTAGTGCTGGAGGTGGTTTGGGATTTAACACTTTTAAATACAGCAGCTGGGCACGACACAACCACTTCCCTATCGTTGCCCGAGCGCTGTTTCATCCTTTTAATTTGAGTGTACTGGCTGATAAAGTGTCGATCAGGAATAAACTCGATGTTTATGTCGGTTTTTCTCTTGGCTGGGATATCGGATGGTGGAAATATGATGGAGTCGATTCTGTGGCAAGTGATAAAGATGATATCGGAGGTTTTATAATCCGCGAGAATATT
>CAYLVN010000499.1:0-2533 GCA_964387115.1 uncultured Fibrobacter sp. | reverse complement strand
TGAAGAACGGGGTACAATAAGCATCGCTGAATCAGGCCATCTGCAAATAGTTGATAAAGAAACCCTGAGACTGCGCATCGATGCATTCTACAACCGAATCCTTCCCCCACCTCATAAAGAGCAACGGAGACTTAAACTTACAGCAGATGCAAAGTTAAAGCTGATATCGATTTTTTCTGCCATGATACTCTGGCTGGTCTTTGCAAATAGAATCGAGAATGTAAGCAGAACATTCACAATGCCTGTTGAATTCAGGAACGCCCCTTCCGACTGGGTTATCGAGAATCCAAAACCCGAAGAGGTCAAGGTCTCCCTTTCCGGCCAGGAACGTGCTTTCAATTTTGATCACACTACACTCGTCGCATCTTTTGATTTAACCAATCTGCAGGAAGGGTATCAATCTGTTCCGATAACTGTAAAAAACATGAATCTGCCCAAAGATCTCGTAGTAGGCGAAATATCACCTGAAAACTTTACCTTTCGTGCTTATAAAACAGAACACGTAGAGCTGCCGGTAACGGTTAAGACAAAAGGACGGCTCCCGACCTATCTGGAGGTAACGGAGATCAAACCGGTACCATCTTCTATAAAACTCATTATTCCATCAGCCCGCAAAAACCAGCCTGGCGAACTGACAACAGAACCGGTGGATCTGTCCACAATTAAACACAGCACAATTCTGCGCCTGAAAGTGATTACACCTGCGGGAGCAGAACTCATTGACAAGAATCAACAATGGGTTAAAGTCAATGTGAATATCAAACAGAAGTGATCTGTTGTATGCGCCGCTCGTCTAGAACCCTCAAATATTCCACTCTCTTCTGCAGATGTCCAATATCTGTGAAATCCTATGATCATAAGTGTGACATGACAGTACTTTTTTACGTGCCGCTTCGGCAATAATCATTCTCTCCTGCTCATGTTCGAGGTAGTAATCGATCAATTCAAAGCACTGTTCCAGAGAATCATATTGAACTATTTCACGATCAGAACCTGAAATTTTAAAATAACGGGCATTCATCTCCCGTCTATCCGTCAAGAGAAAACCTCCGCTGGCTGCGCAGTCAAAAACTCTCTGTGTAAATGATGTCCTTATCTGGATCCTGTTTACATTCAGATTGATCCTGGTAGAACGGTAGTAATTACAGAGGCTTGTATAGTAGCAGGCATCTGTGGAAACGAGCGAAGGATCAATAAAGTTCTGCCAGTAAGGGTCTCCAAAGCAGGTAAAGCGGGATCCATATCTTCCGGCAATTTTTTTTATAAAATCCCTCCTGTAGAAATATCCTGTCAGCCATTCAAGAGTAAACAGCAGTTCCTGCTCATCGAGATCTGTTTTTCCTTCCCATAATGACCGGTTCTCCAGCAAGTAGCTCTTCAGGTTCAGTCTGGGGTCAGAGTAATAGGACTTTTTAAGTGTTACCTGCAATGGAAGCAGTTTTTCCAGCTCTGCTGCCCGCTTTTCATTTACAATAAAATCAAGAAACTCGCAGCTTGAATTTCCGACAAATGCGATATCCCTGCAGAACGGAGCCTCACCATCAGTGTTGAAATATGAGGTATCAACCCCCAGAGGCATGAAGTACGCCTTGAAACCCCGCCCTGTCATCTCAGAAACAAACGATTCTTCACTTACCAGATCAATGCGTCTGCTGCTGGGCCTCATGGATCTGGGCTGGAATATCTCCTCATAAAAAGGATAATCAGTATACCAGTTTACAATAAGGCAACCGCTTCCGGTTAGTGCATCGACTAATTCTCCACCATAATCACTTCCCGCATCGTTAATAAAAAAAGCAAGACCCGGCAGAAAAGGCCTCAGCTTTTCCAATACAGACGCGACCTGATGCTTGTCGGGATATTGGGGAATGTGAATGATAATTACCCTGCAGCCCTTGAGCTTCTGTAGTGCATTGGCTACTTCTCTTGCCAGAAATGTATGAGAACTGAAAAAAAAGATGTTCATTTATCTTCTATCTGGATATTTATTTGATTCATCAGACCCGACACACCGCGGGCCGGGTCGCTATCTGCTTTTGAAACCCGTTTCCAGCCCGATTTTTCATCCATAACAGGGCCTCCGGTTTTCACTGCTGCCTGCCTTTAGCATACAGAAGTATAAATTATACCCCCTGAGAAGCTAAAAAGGCATAAAAACAGCAGCTAAATCTCCGCTGATTTTAAGGCAGAACATCTAAAATATCTCCCAATATCTCCCGTAATTCTTGAATCACTTCAATATCTACATTTAGTATATTATAAGGCTATCTATCTCTCACTTCTTCCGGCAGTTTCGGCTATTTCAGGACTGCTTACAGGATCTAAGGTGACAACAGAGTTTATACGAAATTTCTGTATTATTGCCCATATTGATCACGGTAAATCCACCCTGGCTGATCGCTTTCTTGAATTGACAGGCACAATCAGCAGGATAAAGATGCAGGATCAGGTCCTTGATGACATGGACCTTGAGCGTGAAAGAGGCATCACAATCAAGTCTCATCACATAAGGATGAGTTATAAAGCCAACAAC
>CAYLVN010000498.1:1175-2538 GCA_964387115.1 uncultured Fibrobacter sp. | reverse complement strand
ATTTGCCAGAAATCCGTAATAACGGATACGCACAAAGCCGCTGGGGACCGCATGAAGCAGAAACCTGGAAATAAAGGATCTTACAGGAATTTTCAGGAATTTTGCGGCATTCTTTTCATTACGATCGATATACCGGAATGTGACATTCCCGTCCTTAATTTCCACGATACGTTTATCGGAAATGGCAATGCGATTTATATAAGAGGCCAGATACTTGATTATCCTGTCTGGCGCGGCAATGCTTTCCTTTAGACAGACGACCCACTTAGTGTTATAAAGTGTATCGATCATTCCCTTTAACTGCTCAGACGCCCTTTCTCCCTCAAACCCCATGGGGATCATACCCTGCTTCACCGCTTCACGGAAATACGCCATCAGCTTGCCTCTGTAAAGATCCTTCAAAACGCCGAAGGGAAACAGGAAATGCTCCCTGCTTTTTCTCCACTCTACACCGTCGGCAGCAAGCGCTCCGGCCGGGATAATACAATGAATATGGGGGTGGAAGGTCAGTACTTGTGTCCATGTGTGAAGTATGCCCGAAACATCAAGGAATAGAATATCTCCTTGTTTTGCAGAGCGTAAGGTTTCAGAGGCGGGGGAATTGTGAAAACAACATGAAAAAAGTTGGTTTGGGGTAATTCGTTTGTCCGTTTGAGAACCCAGGTGGCCCGTGCCATCGCCTGGCATTTGGGGCAGTGACGGTTGCGGCAGGAGTGGAACAGCACCAGTGGGTGATCGCAATCTTCGCACTTATATACCATACCACCCAGTTTTCCGGTTCTGCAGTCCATAATGGCGGAGGCGATTTTGCGGTGCAAGATCGGAACCATGCCTCTCTTATCCGCATACTCCTGAAATCCAGCCCTGAACACATCAGCAACTGTCAATGGATTATCAGTTTGTTTCATGGTTAACCTCCTTGTCAGTAGAGAGGTCAGGTATGTCATGTGGGCTGCAGACGCGGCGTATATTTTGTTGTACTGACATGCGTATAAACAGTGGTAGTCTTGATATTACTGTGGCCCAGTAACTTCTGGATTATCCGTAAATCGGTTCCATTATCCAGAAGATGGGTGGCAAAGGTATGCCGCAGGACATGGGGGCTGATGGGTTTACCGATACCCGCTTTCCGGGCTGCTACAGTAACGATATTTTCCACAGAACGCTTTGAATACTTCCTGCCGGGAGTATAGCCTTCAAAGAGATACTCCCTGGGGCGCTGTTGACGGAAATATTCCCGTAACGTAACAAGTGCCCGGTGTGACAATAATGTATAACGCTCTTTACTGCCTTTACCACTGCGGATATGCAAAAGCATCTCAGTACTCTTTATGTCACCGGGCATTAAATTAATACACTCCTC
>CAYLVN010000498.1:0-1158 GCA_964387115.1 uncultured Fibrobacter sp. | reverse complement strand
AGCTCGATAATGGCTCTGTGCTTGATATTCATACTCCCGGCAGCCCGCAGAATCCTGGCAGTTTCAGCTTCTGTTCAGAACAACCGGCAGTGTTTCGGGAACTTTCATGGATGAAATTTGTTTCATCACCTCGGAGCCGGGTGACATGAGCTTGTAGAATGTTTTAAAGCAGCCAATATGCAGGTTGATTGTACGCGTGGCAAGTTTCTCAACAGTTAACACGTGAAGAATATATGCCGCTATGTCATCATGTGTTAATTTGAGAGGTGGTTTACCGGTGGTTCTTGTCAATTTTGTGATAATCGAGAGATAACTTTCGATTGTTATGCCTAAATTCAGCAGCTTAAGTTCATTGTAAATTTGTCACGCAATACACTCATAAGACCTCCTGAAAAGTGGTTAGTTGATATATTAACAACTATACTTTACAGGATCTCGGGTTATAGCGTATGATTGATAAAAATGTGCTGGAGAAGAATTATACTTTGTAAGGAGAAGGAAAGCCACCGCTAGCGGTTTTGTTCAACGGGTTACAAGTCGCAAGCTAAGAGCTAAGAGTTAAGAGAAAGAGTTGAGAGTTCCTTATCAGCCTGAAAGGCTGAACTAATTCAGCGAAGGGCAGCGCCCTGGAGAAAGAGTTACAAATGATACAGTTATGTTTTAATGAGAATATGCATTTAACAGAGCCTCGGTTTACAGTCCTGTCATGTTATATTCACCAGCCTTATCTATATTTTCCCTGAAGGTTACAACCCGTTTAAATCTTCCTGCCTTCTTTGCCAAGGCTATGGCGGACCAGGCCAGTTCATCTGTGCGGTCGCGAAGATATGCGAAAATGTGGTGAGATTACCTGCCTTTTGCAACCGGTGGACAACAAGGGGTGATGAAGCCCGTTTCTGTTCCTTAAACCGAAAGGCTTACAGGTTTAAGACACGGTCGAGGGCGACTGTGGCACACAGAACCCGTTTACAAAAATTATTGCCTGATAAAATGTCCTTCCTTATTACCAAATTCAACATGCTTGAATTCTTCCAGGCTACAACATGTTTTAATCTACCTCCAGTTCGTCTGTGCAGCCGCAAGGGCGTCCCGCAAATGTGAAAAAATTACCTGCCTTTGCAACTGGTGGACAACAAGGGGTGATAGCGCAAGACCGGC
>CAYLVN010000497.1:0-2540 GCA_964387115.1 uncultured Fibrobacter sp. | reverse complement strand
CTTCCAAAAAGTCTTTATTCTTAATTATTGCTGGTATTGGGGGCACCCTCTTCCAAAAAGTCTTTATTCTTAATTATTGCTGGTATTGGGGGCACCCTCTTCCAGAAACTTCATAAAGCAAGGTCGGGGACGCCCTCTTCCAGAAACTTCTTAAAGAAAGGTTGAGGGCTGCTTCAGGGCGGTTTGAGAGGTGCTCAAACTAAACAAATCTTATTCAACAGTAAACGAAATCACTTTCTTCGATGCATTACCGACATTGTCCTTTGAGCTTATCTCGAGGGAGTAGCTGCCGGCCTTGTCAAACTGCAATGTTCCGTCACACTTTACCTCGCGCGCCCCGTTTATTGAACACCAGATTCCATTGACTCCAGCGGAATTATCACGTGCTGCAAGAAAGAGTGAGGTGGGTACCGGAAATTTCATCTGCGAGGCCTGGTTCTGACCCACCATACTGAATGTTTCCACAATTTCCGGAGGCGTTTTATCCGAAACAACTGCAATTGATTGAGCATTGCTCACATTGTTTACGTTATCTGTTCCCCAGTACTTGATTATTAAGAGGCCTTCCCTGTCGATTGTTATCGGACCGCTGTATTTTACAGGCGATTCACTGCCGATCTGGTACAGGATGCTGTTAACACCCGATGCATCATCCAGGGCAGAAAGCACTATTTTTGTTTCAGGAGTTATACATACTATGTTGTTTTTCTGGAACTGGGGACCGCTGATCTCGTATTTACATTTCGGAGGCCTGATATCCATGATAACATAGGTCCGGATAATCTGACTTATGTTGCCTTTTATGTCTTTTGCCCGGACCGAAACGCTTCGCTTCCCTTCCATTGCATGAAGAACAAACGGCTCTGTATAGTCTTTAAAATTCGCGCCGTCAATAGAGCATTCAATCTGAGTCACCTCACTCATGTTATCTCTGGCTTCCACTTTTACCAGCGTGCGTGGCGAGATAAATTTCGCCTTATCAGTTAATGCGAAGAAATCTCCGCTATAAACCATCTCCGGTTCCGGCGGAATGTCATCTATAGAGAATGAAATCGACTTGATCTCTTCGGTGTTATCGACATTATCAATTGAATAAAAGAATAACGTATGCTTTCCATCATTGAGTTTTCTCAGAGGAATACCCTTCTTATAAACAGAAAAACCGATATCATTATCAAACCGGAAAAGAGTCTCTTTCACTCCGGAAAGATTGTCACTGGAACTGATGCTGATCATCTCTGAGCGGGTGAGCACTAAATCCTTTTCTGCCTTCTCGATTGCTACCACACTGACTGGAGCTGTGAGGTCGAGGGCAAAACGGTTCTGCTGAGGATTACTGATATTTCCAACTTTATCCGCACCAAAATAGGAGATTTCGTAAGGTTTCTCCTCAGTGAGAGCCATCTTTCCATTCAAACGCTTGTAACCGGAATTGTTAATCGACAGGTACACCGCTTCAACACCGGAATGCTTGTCATTGCATTCGATCTCAAACTCCAGACCCTTTCCATAAAACTGAACATCGGGGGCAAGGGTTTTGTCAGTCTGATTGTTGACAGAATCGGATAACATCTTTACCGCTTTAGTATTTATATAAGACTGAGCACCACTTATTCTGATTTTGCATTCAGGAACCTCTCCATCAGCGGTAAAACGCAGGTTTGTGGTATCCCTTGTAATAGCATTCAACCATCGGAGGGTCTGACGACCCGACATGTCCAGTTTTATCCCTTTGACACTGCTTCCGCTGTCCTCCTCTGTTGAAAGTAAATAGGAAGCGGAAGATTTGTCTGCTGACTCTGCGAGCCTGACAAAAACTTCTTTATCAAGTGGCCAGTAAACCCTGTTCCTTACACTGTCAACATAGACTTTTGTGGGGTACTTGATGTCTGCCGGTGATTGGTCACTCTGTTCTGAATAAACAGAACACGCCACAAGAATAACTGTAACCAATGATGAAATAAGCGTTTTCATTTAACCTCCTTATAATGTACCTGATCGGTTTTGTAGGAATATACAACCTTTTCACTGATATAGTCACAAAATTATAACCTCCCGGGGAACAACAAAAAAAGGTTGAAATCAAAGGTGATTTTTCAGTTTTTACCTTGTATTTATTAATTAGGATCTTCAGACATTTTCGGGTGTTTTTTCGTAAACATTCCAAGTTATTATCAACTGTAAATGATTTATTCCAAAAAGATTAGAACGGATGCCTTCAGCGACCTACTTTTGTCACTCCGTTCTTTAAGGGTATAGTATCCAGTACTGTAGTACTGTTTCTATTATATTCCCTTTGTCCAAGGCAACAAAAGTAGGCAAACCGAATATAACCTGGCAAAGCCGAAGGCTAAATACCATACGGTTAAGAATGAAATGACAAAAATGCCTGGGAGCCCCGCACTGGCGCTTATGCGCGTTTTCGCCGGGGAGGGGCCATAAACTCGCGGACAATGGCCCCTAAGAGAAGACCGGCGAAAACACGCATGCGCCAGTGACCGGGGCGGATCCACTAACCACCAGTATTTTAGGGGTGCTCA